>JAFARV010000560.1 GCA_019245255.1 Acidobacteriaceae bacterium
CGACCGCCACATCGACGTAGAGATCAATCTCACAAGCAACGCGCAGATCCTCGGTGTCGAAGGCGTGAATCACCCGTTTCCGGTGTACCGCAAACACAGCGTTCCCACAACGATTTCTACAGATGACGAAGGCGTGTCACGAAGTCACATCACGCAGGAATATCAGCGTGCGGTGCTTACGTATGGGCTCAGTTACCCTGATCTCAAGCAGTTGGTTCGCAATAGCATTGAATATTCGTTTCTCTCACCGGAAGACAAAAGTCGCGCTAAGGCCGATTTGGAGAACAGGTTCCGCGTTTTCGAGACAGAGCAACTAGCTCTGCCGTAAAGAATCCGCTACAGCACGCAACCAGATCGTGACAGCGACCGCGCCCGGATCAGGGTGTCCGAGTGCCCTCTCTCCAAGGTAGCTGGATCGGCCTTTGCGCGGAAACATTTGGGCTGTCGATTCAGCGCCCGCTTCCGCTGCTCGTACTGCGCTGGTTAAATCGCCTGCCTTAAACGCCGATGCGAAAGGGATCAGCGCATCGAGCATGGTGCGATCGCCTTTTTGCGCCCCTCCGACTTCGCTGACAGTTTGGCAAGCCTCGTATGCAGCCTCCGCCCACACTGTCGGATGGTTTTGCAGGACTGCGGCAGCGCGAAGGAAAAGAACTCCGTACAGCGGCCCCGAAGAACCGCCAATCACCTCCTGGGCCGCAAGGCCAACTTCCTTCAGCGCGTCAGCAGATGTACCGTGCCATGACGGCAGACGATCGAGGATGGCGCGTGCTCCGCGCGACAAACTGATGCCGAGGTCCCCGTCACCCACTGCCTGATCGAGCGTTGTCAATCGATCTTCCTGTGCAATGAGTGCGTGACATGCGGCTTCGATCACTCGTCGCATCGGTTTCGGAATTGCTTCCGCGGTCGTCCGCGAGTCCGCGCTGCTTACAGAAACAGAAATGATGCGTTCCGTAGCCGGGCGTGGCGCCTCGACCGGCAATCTGGGCCAGGCAGGAGCATCGGTCGCAGCATCCAGCCATCGCAGCCGCTGCTCCTCAACCGGCATGATCGACAACGACACGCCGGCGGCTTCGAGCGAAGTCATGAAGGTGCCCGAATACACGCGTTCGACGTGCAACCCACTCTGCTGAAGAACTTCGATTGCTCGCCGGGCTACGATCGACAATTCCATTGGAGTAGTGGATCCCAGATTGTTAACCAACAACAGAATTCGGGAGCCATCCGGCAGTGTGGCCGCCTCACGCAGGCGACGGAGCATCAAATCAGCGAGTTCGTTCGCAGAGCGCAAGCCAATTCTAAGAACGCCCGGCTCCCCGTGAATACCCAAGCCAAGTTCAATTTCATTTGGCGGCAGAATATAGCTTGGTTTGCCGACAGCAGGCACCGTCCCCGCCGACAACGAGATCCCGATTGTGCTGATGTCGAACGCCGCGGCGCGAGCGATCTCAGCAACCTGCTCGAGCGGCTTCCCTTCGGCCGCAGCCGCGCCGGTAATCTTGTGGACAAGGACGGTACCGGCAAGTCCCCGCCTCACACCACGGTCACTCGATACTGCGATGTCATCCGCAACGATGACAGTTTCGACCGCGATCCCTTCGTTGCGCGCAATCTCGGCAGCCAGCCCGAAATTCAACCGATCGCCGGTGTAGTTTTTCACGATCAGCAGCACGCCGCGGCTGCCCGCGACAGCCTTGATGGCTGAGAAGACGGCCGTAACCGGCGGCGATGTGAAGACTTCACCCGCCACTGCAGCGCTCAACATCCCCGGCCCCACGAAACCCGCGTGCGCAGGTTCGTGCCCGCTGCCTCCGCCGGAGATCAACGCAACCTGTTGGTCGCGAACCTCAGCGTAGTCTGCGCGGACGACAACGTTATGGTTTGGAATCAAGAGAAACCCCGGATGCATCGCAACCATGCCTTCCAGCATCTCGGTTACAACGCGCCCGGGGTCGTTGATGAGTTTCTTCAAACCGCTATGGTATGCGAATCACGATGCCTAGCGGCCAGCCGAGGTAAGTTCCTCCAACCTTTTCTCCGCGACCGGCGTCTCGTCGATGATGCGCATTCGATAGAACGAACGCCAGACAAAGTACACCGCGATCAGGAAGAATATAGCCGCGAGCACCCAACCGAAGCCTCCGCCACGTTCACCCGATAGTGAAACTGCCAGTTCCACTGCGAGCAGGCCGAACAACGTTGTGAACTTGATGATGGGGTTCATAGCGACTGACGAAGTGTCTTTGAACGGGTCGCCCACCGTATCGCCAACAACCGTCGCGTCGTGCAAAGGAGTTCCCTTCTCTTTCAGCTCCGTTTCTACAATCTTCTTGGCGTTGTCCCACGCTCCGCCGGCGTTCGCCATGAAAATCGCCTGATATAAGCCGAAGATCGCAATCGAGATCAGGTACCCAATGAAGAAGAACGGCTCGACAAACGCAAAAGCCAGGGTGACGAAGAACACAGTAATGAAGATATTGAGCATGCCCCGTTGCGCGTAGCGCGTGCAGATTTCGACTACCTTCTTACTGTCCTCTACCGATGCCTTCGTAACACCTTCCAGCCTGATATTTGCTTTGATGAACTCGACAGCGCGATAAGCGCCCGTCGTCACGGCCTGCGTGGAAGCACCCGTGAACCAATAGATAATGGCCCCACCAGTGATGAATCCGAGCAGAAAGGGCGGGTGCAGAATCGATAGATTCGACAGCATGTCCGGCCGGAGCCCGTGAGTGAGCGCCACTACGATCGAGAAGATCATAGTTGTAGCGCCGACCACGGCCGTGCCGATCAGCACCGGTTTAGCAGTCGCCTTGAACGTGTTGCCTGCGCCGTCGTTCTCTTCGAGGTGCTGCTTCGCACGTTCGAAATTCACGTCGAACCCGTAGCTCTTCTTCAGCTCCTGCTCGATCGCTGGAATCTGCTCGATGGTCGAAAGCTCGTACACGGACTGCGCATTGTCGGTTACAGGGCCATAGGAATCGACCGCGATCGTCACTGGCCCCATGCCGAGAAATCCGAACGCGACCAGCCCGAACGCGAATACCGAAGGGGCTATCATCAGCGTTCCGAGCCCGGTGGTGCTGACGCCAAATGCGACCGTCATAAGCGCCAGGATTGCGATTCCCAGCCAGAATGAGCTAAAGTTCCCAGCCACGAAGCCCGAAAGTATGTCGAGAGACGCGCCGCCTTCCCGGGCCGAACCCACCACTTCACGAACGTGAGCCGAATTGACGGAGGTAAATACTTTTACGAGTTCGGGAATAATTGCGCCGGCAAGCGTTCCACAGGTAATTACAGACGATAGCTTCCACCAAAGCGAGGTGTCACCCCCCAAATCGGGAATCATCAGATACGAAATGATGTAAGTCGCCGCAATCGACACCAAGGAGGTCAACCAGACGAGACTCGTGAGTGGAGCTTCGTAATTCATGTGGTCCACATTTCCGTAGCGGGCCTTCGCAAGAGCGCCGTTCAGCATGTACGACACGCCTGACGAGATCACCATCATGACGCGCATCGCAAAAATCCAGACCAGCAGCTGGCTCTGGACGAGCGGCGTCTTCACCGCGAGCACGATGAACGAAATCAGCGCTACGCCAGTAACGCCGTAGGTCTCGAATCCATCCGCACTCGGGCCTACGGAGTCGCCTGCATTGTCACCCGTGCAGTCGGCAATAACGCCGGGATTGCGTGCATCGTCTTCCTTGATTTTGAAGACGATCTTCATCAGGTCGGCGCCAATATCCGCAATTTTCGTGAAGATACCGCCGGCTACTCGCAGCGCCGCCGCACCGAGCGACTCCCCAATCGCGAAGCCGATAAAGCACGGCCCGGAATAGTCGTGCGGAACGAACAGCAGGATGATCATCATGATGACCAGCTCCACGCTGATCAGCAGCATGCCGATGCTCATCCCGGCCTTCAGCGGGATGTCGTAACAGGGAAACGGCTTTCCGCGCAGACTTGCAAATGCAGCTCGCGAGTTTGCGAATGTGTTTACACGAATGCCGAACCAGGCGACACCAGTACTGCCACAAATGCCGACAACGCTGAAGAGCAGGATGATGATCACTCTTGCCGCGCTGAAATGCTGTAGATAGCCAAAGTAGAAGACAATGATGACGCCGATGAAGACCCACAGGAGACCGAGGAACTTGGCCTGCGTTGTCAGGTAGGTCTTGCAAGTGGCGTAGATCAGCTCGGAGATATCGAGCATGGATCTGTGCACCGGCAATGTCTTCAATTGGTGATAAATGACGACGCCAAAAGCCAGGCCGAGCACAACGACGATCAATCCGTAAAGCAGCAGCGTACGTCCATCCACTGCGCCTCCGAAGAATGTAGCCTGTGTGAGATCGGGAAGGATCAGATTCGCCTCGCCACCGGTTTCCGTGGGCTGACTCTGAGCGAGTAGCGCAGCGGGCGCAAACAGCAGGGCAATCAGCGCCACAACGAACGCCGACGCGAATTGCCGGACCGAAGACCGCCTTCTTCTAGAACCGGACTTACACCAGTCTTCAAAAGCACTGCACAATTTAGAGACTAGCAATGGACTTGTCCTCCCTTTGCTCGACTACCCCCAGTTTATTCCGCAATCTAATTGCCATGAGAAGAGCAAACATATCATGCCGCATCTTCGACATAGATGCGAATTGCCGTAAAAGTCAATCTGCCCGTGCGTTAATTGACGCAACTCGTTCGTGCAAACGCGCTTGACGGCGAATCGCGTCTCAAATCGCACGACGATAAGACCGGGTCCGCTTTCGTGTTACGCTGATTTCTTCAAGGTGCTCGCGTTAGCGAGTGAAAAGGGAAGCGGGTGGAAGTCCCGCACGGTCGCGCCACTGTGAGCAGCGAGCGGACTGGCGAATGAACCACTGCCCCAAACGGGTGGGAAGGTTGCCGGTTTTGCGATGACCTGCGTAGTCAGGAGACCTGCCTTGAATGCAGCTCTGTGCCAGCCGCGCGGGGAGGCGAGCAATAGAACCCTGGATCGCCAGGTTCGTTCTCATTGCTAACCCACCTGTGAAGTTGAGCTCGACTGCAGTTCGGAGGCGCAGGTTCCTCGTTCATGTTGACGCTCATTACCGGCGGCGCACGAAGCGGCAAGAGCTCATTCGCGCAATCTCTCTGCGAATCGAGTACGCGCG
>JAFARV010000391.1 GCA_019245255.1 Acidobacteriaceae bacterium
GTCAGAGACGGGTATCCGACAGCTGAGTTAAGCCAATGATTTCAATAAACGGCACAGTTGAGGCAGCAACTATAGAGCGCCGAGGCTTTTTGCAGCTCGCCATTTCGGGAATAGCCGCACTGCTTCTGGGTGGCATGGCCGCTTTAGCGGGACCGTATCTGTTGTCGAGGCCGAAGGGAGGTGAGAAAGATTCCTGGGCGGATGCCGGCGAACTATCTGCCCTTGTACCCGGCAGGCCGCAGGAACTAACGTTCGAGCGAGAGCGCGTGGATGGCTGGGACGTTAGGCGAGAAAAAGCTACGGCTTGGGTGGTGCTTAATACCAATCGTGATGTGACTGCATTTTCGCCTTCCTGCACACACCTTGGTTGCGCGTACCACTGGGACACGAAAGCGGGAAAGTTTGTATGTCCATGTCACGGGTCATGCTTTGGCGCCAATGGGCGCGTTCTTTCCGGACCAGCGGGACGTGATCTCGATCGATTTGAAACGAAGGTTGAAGGCAATCGGCTATGGCTTGGCCCGGTTCGTTCGTCGGGCTCTTGATTGTGCGTCCGTCCATGTTACGAGTTGTTGAGTGGGTCGAGACCAGAACGGGATTAGTCCGTTCCTGTAAAGGATTTTTGCTCGAGGAGATACCCGGGTCTGCCGGTTGGGCGCAGGTTTTCGGCAGTGTGACGCTGTTTGTTTTTCTCGTGCAGGCGTTGACCGGCATACTTCTGGCGCTGAACTTTGCGCCGACACCCACAGAAGCTTACCAAAGTCTCCGATATATCACTTACCAGGTCTTCGCCGGACGATTAGTTCACGGGCTTCATCACTGGGGTGCGACGGCGATGGTCATTGCGGCTTTCGTTCATATGACCCAAGTGTTCCTATACGGCGCGTACAAGAAACCTCGTGAAGCGACATGGATGATTGGTGTCGCACTATTGCTGTTGATTCTGGCGTTCGGCCTCACGGGCTATCTTTTACCGTGGGATAACCGCGCGTACTGGGGCACGGTCGTTACAACAAGAATTATGGCTTCTGCTCCCGTCATGGGGCGACTACTTTCGAGAATCTCCGGAGCCGGTGATGGCATTGGGGCAGTCACTTACGCGCGCTTTTACGCCATGCATACTATTCTTCTTCCAGCGGCTACTGTGTCTCTCGTTTTTGCGCACGTCTACCTTGTGCGAAGGCACGGAGTGGCACCCGCGACTGAAGTTGTAGCGACGGCACAACGATTTTATCCGAAACAGATGTTTCGGGATCTTGTGGCGATTTTCGTTTCCTTTTCGCTGCTATTCGCGGCGGCAGCGTTTTTGGAGGTTCCCATGGAACGCGTCGCGGATCCCAGCGATACGTCTTACACACCACGCCCCGAATGGTATTTTCTCTTTCTATTCGAAGCACTGAAGCTGTTCTCGGGAGCGCTTGAGTGGATTGGGACGTTCGCGCTCCCCAGCATTGCGGTCGCACTTCTCCTAGGTGTGCCTTTCTTACCCGCCCGCTTACGGCTGAATAAGAAGTTGCCGGCCGTCGCCTCAGTAACGCTCGTCGCTAGCCTATGGGGCACGCTCACGCTCGCAGCTATCCAAGGATCGCCGCACCGGATCGTTAGTGTCCCGCAGGAGGCACTCGAGTGGGCTCAGATCGCGCCCGAAGAAACGGCCGGAATGGGCTATTTCCGATCTCTGGGCTGTGGTTCTTGTCACAACCTGATTACGGGCTTTCCTAAGACCGGCCCAAATCTGGCGGCGTCCGAATTGCATCACCCGAAGCAGTGGCTCGCTCAACACTTCAGACACCCTGCGCCGGAAAATACTGGCCGTCCGCTGCCGCTTACTGAGCTAAACGCGCTAGCGCTATTCATTGCGAATTTAAAGCCAGGCTCCATGGGCGTGATGCAGCGAATGTCGAGTCAGTTCGTTCGCGGCGCCCAGGTGTATGTTATTGGCGCTTGCAACACATGTCACAAGGTAAATGGCGCGGGCGGCGGAATTGGACCGCCTTTGAACGGTCTTGCAGAGCGCCGGTCCAAAGAGTGGACCGAAGCTCACTTTCTCAGTCCCGCCAAGTTATCTCCTGGATCAGTAATGCCGCCGTATCAGTTTTCGCGCGAGGATGAAGATGCAATCCTCTTGTACCTCTTTTCTCTCAGCAATTGAAGTTGCCGTATCGAGCGCCGCGTTAATGGATTGTAAAACGGTTGTAAATTCCGGCGTGGCACCCTCAATGGCTGTGGAATCGACCGTGTTTCAGCGTCACAATGGCTCAGGTGTGCCTACGGGCTGAAACGATTTGCAATGACCACCACCAGATCTGGAATCGCCTCAGCGCTCATCCGGCTCGTCGTCTCGATAACGCTGAGCACTGCTTCGCACGGTGCGGCGCAGAACCCGGACGGCAATGCGGACATCCCAATTCGTCTGGATCGAACCGTACAACAAGATGACCCAGGTTCAATGAGCCAGTACTGTTCGTCCAGCGAGTACGCGGACACTTCCTTGTGCACGCCTATCGAGCGATCCTATTCCAGCTATCGGGGTGATGTTACCAACCCTTACGGCAGGCCAACATACTCGGACAATACTTATTTCGACTCCTTCCCGAATGATCGTTATTCGCCGTTCACAAGCCCCGAGCTAATGGGCAACGCGGATGCGCGTCGCACACGTAGGACCGCGCCGCCTCAGTCGCCACGGGA
>JAFARV010000411.1 GCA_019245255.1 Acidobacteriaceae bacterium
CCTGCTCTGGCAACCTCGAAATGGTGGAAAGAGGAGCGTCACGGCGTGTTCCTCGACTACAACCAGAACGCGAAAGACCGCACCACCTGTTCGGCATATTCCGTCCGCCCGCTTCCCGATGCGCGCGTCTCCACTCCGCTCGAATGGCATGAAGTCTCACAAAGCGAGCCCGCCGATTTCACCGTCCATACCGTCCCGAAGCGCTTTGCCGAAATCGGAGATCCGCACGTCAACATGGACCGCGCGGCAGGTTCGCTGGAGAGACTACTGGAACTCGCAGATCAGGACGAGGCCGCCGGCTTGGGAGACGCGCCGTGGCCTCCGCACTTCCGCAAAACATCGGGCGAGGGCAAACGCGTTGCGCCGTCGCGAGCTAAAACCGCCGCTAAGCAGCCTCGTAAGCGCATGCCGCTCGTCGTGATCGCCAACTCGCCTGACAAGCAGGCTGCATTGGCAGGTCTGGAAAGATGGAAAAGCAAGCATCCCGATGCAGCCGAACACCTCGCCGTAGACGACATCCTCGTGGATTCCATGCGCGGAAGATCTTCCACGTGGACGCGCATACGTGTCAATCTGCGAAACGTTCCTGAGGCGCTGCGCCCCGCCGAAGAAGCGCCCGATCCTGATGACGATCCGACTCGTGAATGGCGGAATGTGCACGCATCCAAGCGCAAAGGCAAAAGCGCCTGACTGAACCTCACGTCCCTATCGCGAGATCCCGAAAATTTCGAACAGTTCCTGCGGTGGTACAACCTCGAGCTGCTCGTATGTGCAGTCGCCCGGACGTTTGTCGAAGCGCCACCTCCGGAACTGTGCGGTGTGCCGGAAGCGGCTGCCCTGCATATGATCGTAAGCAACCTCGACCACAAGTTCCGGTCTGACAGGTTCCCATGAGAGATCCTTGCCTTGACTCCAGCGGCTTTGGCCTCCCGGCATCCGCTGCCCCAATTCCACCGTCACCATTTCGTGCTCCGCCCACTGTCTCCAGGGATGGTTCTCAAGGGCGTTCTCGCGATACGAAGCCAGGAACTCGGTCAATTCAAGCCGCTTTTCGACGGAGAAGCTGGCACACACACCCACATGCTGCAGCGCTCCATTATTGTCATAGAGACCTAGCAGAAGTGATCCGACCGCATCTGCATCCTTCTTATACCGGCGAAAGCCTGCGACCACGCAATCGCAATCCCGCTCATGTTTCACCTTGAGCATCGACCTCTTATTAGGCTCGTAGATGCCCGATACCGGCTTCGCCATAACGCCATCCAGCCCCGCACCCTCAAACCGTGAGAACCAGTCGCGAGCAATGCCTAACTCAGTCGTCGCAGGCGTTAGATGAATCGGCGGAGCCGCAGACGAAAGAACTCGTTCGAGCGCGCGGCGCCGCGCTTCGAAAGGTTCACTGCGCAGATCCCGGTCTCCTTCCGAAAGCATGTCGAAGAAGATAACCGCTGCCGGGCTCTGTTGCGAAAGAAGGCGCACGCGTGAAGCCGCCGGATGCAGGCGAAGCTGCAACTCCTCAAAATCAAGGCCATGTTCCTTCACGATTACGATTTCGCCATCGAGCACGCATCGGGCAGGCAACGCTGAGCCTAGCGGAGTGAGCAGCTCAGGAAAATAACGATTCAATGGTTTCTCGTCGCGGCTCTGGATGTAAATCTCCTCCCCATCACGAAACACCAGCGCGCGAAACCCGTCCCACTTAGGCTCAAAGACCCACCCGTCACCCTCAGGCAGCTCTTCCACACGCTTCGCGAGCATCGGCAACACAGGCGGATTGACAGGAAGATCCACGACGTCATGGTATCTTGCGAGCGTGCTCCGGCGAATCGGATGCTAACCTCGCTCGGTCGCATCTTTCTCCTATCCCCCGCTAAGGCCGGAGGTCCCCGTTACTCCATGCTGGTTCGCGAGCAGGCGGACTTCGATTTGGCCAAAAAGCTTCGCGACGGTGCCGCGACCATCGGCGAAGTCTACAGCTTCATCAGTGGCCTCTATTTTCGAGGAAAAATGGCTTACGCCGAGGCGTTTCGCGCCGGACCTCCCCGAGTTCCTGACGTGCTCGTGATTGTTCCCGGCGCCGGTCTGATTTCGCCCGAGACAACCGTGGATGTCGGCCAGCTTCGTGCCATCGCGGAGGTTTCGGTCGACGAAGCCAATCCGGCTTTTTGTGGCCCGTTGGTCGACTCGGCCAGGTTGGTGGATCGGCATGCGCAAGCTGCCTGCTCCTATGTGCTGCTCGGAAGTGTAGCCACAGGAAAATATACGAAACCGCTTCTCGATATCTTCGGAGATCGCTTGCTGTTCCCGGCAGATTTCGTTGGCCGTGGAGATATGAGCCGCGGAGGACTCATGTTGCGTCAAGCTCGCGCCCGTGTTGAGCTACCGTACATACCCGTCCAGGGAGCGTTGTTGCATGGCGCTCGCCCACCCAGGTTGGAAAAATGGCGCAAGCGCGACATTCTACGACCACCTCCCGAAACGGAGCCGCGAGCGTAAGCAAGCTTGATCGCAGATCCCGATCCCTTCTGCTTACCCGCCGCTCACCTATCGAAATCGCACTTACGGCATCCTATAAAAAGACCTTCCTATGTCCTTGTCCAGCTTCGATCCCCTCATTCAGCGATGGTTTACGGAGCACTTCGACTCCGCGACCGAGCCTCAGTTGCTCGGCTGGCCCGAAATCGCCGCTGGTCGGGACACGCTCATCTCGGCGCCCACCGGCTCGGGCAAAACGCTCGCTGCGTTTCTGATCTGTCTCGACCGGCTGGTTCGCGCCGCACGGGCACAAACATTGCCCGACGAGACCCAAGTCGTTTACGTCTCGCCCTTGAAAGCACTCAGCAACGACGTGCACAAAAACTTGGAATTGCCGCTTGCGCAGATCGCTGCCTTGGCTGAACAAGAAGGCATCCCGCTCATGCCGATCCGCACCTCCGTCAGGACCGGCGATACACCGATGCTCGAACGTGCGCAGATGCTCAGGAAGCCGCCGCACATTCTGGTTACCACGCCGGAATCGCTCTTCATCCTCCTCACGGCAGAGAAATCCCGCAAAATGCTGCGCAGCGTCTCGACAATCATCGTCGATGAGATCCATGCCATCGCTGATGACAAGCGCGGATCGCATCTGATGCTCTCGCTCGCACGCCTGGACGCACTCACCACACATCGCGCGCAGCGTATCGGTCTTTCGGCAACCGTCAAGCCGATCGAAGAAGTCGCCTGCATACTCGGCCCGGACACGCGCATCGTCGACATTGGACATCGCCGCCAGATGCACCTGGCCATCGAAACGCCACGCGATGAGCTCGGCCCGGTTGCCAGTACGGAACTTTGGAATGAAATCTACGATCGTGTTGCCGAACTGATTCTCGCGAATCGCACGACCCTGGTCTTTGTAAACACTAGACGGCTATCGGAGCGGGTCGCGCACGCCCTCGCAGAACGTCTCGGCGCAGATGCGGTCCTGCCCCATCACGGCAGCCTCTCGCGGCAGCTTCGCCTCGATGCAGAATCGCGCTTGAAGCGCGGTGAACTCAGAGCCGTAGTCGCAACCGCATCGCTTGAACTCGGCATC
>JAFARV010000549.1 GCA_019245255.1 Acidobacteriaceae bacterium
TGACCGGAAGGCGGCCGCGGAAGCGGCGCGCGACCCACGGCGGCGGCCGAGATCATTACTGGATGGTTGGCTGCGCCTGGAGTGAGGGCCGGCTCAAGGTGATGGAGTCGGTCCGGATTTTATCCCATTCCTGCAGCGTTAAGCCGCGAGATTGGAAGAAGCTGCGGATCTGGGCCGCGGTCCAGCCAAACAGATCTTCCAAGAGTGGCACGAGCACGCTGGAGGCATCTTCGCTGAGAATGGTTCGCCTCGCAATCGGAGTCAGATACTTGTTCTCCGAAACCGCGATGGTGAGTCCATCCAGCCGATTCACATGCAGCATGACATGAATGTCGGAGCTGCCGTCACCGACATAGACAACGCTGTCATGTCCGATTTTCATTTGCGCTCTCAGTTCGTCTACGACGACGACCTTGCCGTACCCGGCCGGGAGCCTGACAATCGATTCGATTTCACCCGATGCACTGTAGCGAAAGCGTGTTCCGTGGATGTGGCCGGGTGGAACGATGCCTTCGAGCGCCGACTGAATCACCTCTTCGGGCGCGGCCGAAACAACATGGAACGAGAATTCGTTTCCGTTCAGATCCCGCAGAGCATCTGAGAGCAGATCGATATTTTCCTTGAGCCGGATCTGTTTGCCAACCGCGGTGAGGTGCTCTTTGCGAACGCAGCGAAACTCCGGATCGTGGAGCAGTAAGTAGGCGAGTTCGCCACCCTGTTGAACCAAATGGATCTGCGCAAGTCCTTTTACGCGATCCTCAAAACCATCGACACCAATTAACTTACTAAGGACCAGGCCGGAGTCGTTGAAACTTAACGTCTGGTCAAAGTCGCTAACAAATAAATACTGTTTCCCTGAATGTGTCATATGAAAAATTCTCCTTTGTATAAATGCGAAGAGAAGCGCTGGCAATCAGCAGTCAGACGGAACGGTCTCTGACGCTTCCTAGCGGACAGGGAAGGAAGGGGCGTTTTCGAGGGCAACGCCCTGCTTTTATTTTACCTGCAATCTGGGCTAGGTCCGGACAGCGGTGTCCAGTTCGCGTTCGACGAGCGGGCGCGGCGGGCGTACGACCAGCGGGACTACGATGCTGACGATCATCACGACGGCCATGATCTGCATTGCGCCGGCGTAGCGTCCTGTCGATTCGCGTACCTGTGCGATGATGGTTGGCCCGAACAAGGCGGCAAAGCCCCAGGCCGTCAGCATGAGGCCGTAGATGGAGCCTACATCGCGACTGCCGAAGAAGTCCGCGGCAAACGCCGGCATGGTTCCGAAGCCCCCGCCATAACAGAGCAGAATCACGAAGGCAAAGAATGCGAGAGGGCCAAAATGCTGGACCTGCGTCAGCATGAAAAAAGCAACGGCTTGCACGGCGAACATAATCAGAAAGACCGTTCTACGCCCGATCGCGTCCGATAACCATGCCCACAGGAAGCGTCCCGAGCCATTTGCAATCGAGATAAGTCCGACCAGACCGGCGGCAGTAGCGGCGCTCACGTGCGAAATCTCCTGAGCCATAGGTGCGGCCTGGGAGATGATCGAAATTCCAGCAGTCACATTCAAAAAGAGGATTAACCAGAGGGCGTACCATTGCCAGCGGCTCAGCGCCTGTAGGAGCGTGAAGTCTTCGGCTGAGCGTGCTTTCGCTGAAGCAGTGGGAGTGTACCCCGCCGGACGATAGCCGGGCGCGGGATTCCGCATTGCGAGACCAGCTAACAGCACGATGATGAGATACGCGATGCCCAGAACTTCAAAGGTCGTTGAGACTCCGCGAGAGCGAATCAGCGCCTGAGCCACGGGCGCCGTAATGAGCGCGCCCGCTCCGAAGCCTGCGACCGCGATTCCGGTGATCATGCCGCGCTTATCCGGGAACCACTTGATGAGAGTGGCGATGGGCACAATGTAACCGAGCCCGAGCCCGGCTCCGGCAATTAAGCCATAAGTAAGATAGAGCGCGGTCAGGTTGGTTGCTAAACCGGCGAGCGCGGTTCCGCCGCCATAAAGGACGGCGGACGTGATGGCAATTGTCCTGGGGCCGGCCTTCCGCATCCAGAGCCCGCCTACAAAGGCAGCAAAGCCCAAGACGAGAATCGCAATTTCGAAGGTGATGGTGACTTGCGAGATGGTCCAGCCATAAGCCTTGGTCAGTGGTATGCGAAACACGCTCCAGGCGTATACAGCACCGAGGGCGATTTGCATCAGGACGCCCGCAAGGGCAATGAGCCAGCGATTGGCCTTCATATATCGGTCTCCGGCAAACGTGGGGGTCGTTGGCGGTAGCTAAGATCGCCGCCCGAATATACTCTATCTCGGTCCGTTAGCCTAGTGAGTTTGTCAGGGCATTGAGACAAATGAGGAATTCCGGCGCACTACTTCAATGGAATGCCGTCCTCGCCGCGCATTTGGCGGAGCTGCGCCTCCGCTCTTCCGATGGCCGCCTCGATCGCCGTTTCGGCGGTGGTGGGAGTTCTGTGCATCGCCTCGCATACCCCGTTTCAAGCAAATGAGTACGGCCTGGCCCGTCTGGCCATCTCGCAACGCTCAAGCGCTGTCCGAGGCTGGACGGCAGTTCACGTTCTGGCGGCGGGTTGTGCTTGTTCGCGGAAGGTGGCCGAACATCTCATTGCGCGCGGGCGAGTGGCAGGGCTGCGCGATGCGGTTGTCCTGGTAGGCCAGGACCCTGAAGTGATGTCGAAGCTGCAGCTTGCGGGAATCGCAACAGAGTATATGTCGCCCGAAGATGCGGCCAACCGGTTTCACCTGAGAGGCGCACCGTGGCTCATGTTCGTGGATTCCGACGGCAAGGTTCGCTACGCAGGCGGGTACTCGAGTACGCGCGACGTTCGCGACGGATATCAGGATTTGAGGATTTGGAGCACATTGCGTTCGGGAGGCACTCTGGCAGCGCTTCCCGCTTATGGATGCGCGATCGGCCAACAGATGCAAGCGCGCATAGATCCATTCGGTTTGAAGTACGGGAAGTTAGGGAGTTTTAGATAAGTGACAGAGTTTGAGAGATCGCATCGCCGGTGGGCAAACCGGTTCTGCCTGGTGCTACTTGCCGCGCACATTCCTGTTATGGCGTGCGTTGCAGCAGGGTTCGGGACGGGGGTGATGCTGGCGTTGATTGCCGGCG
This sequence comes from Acidobacteriaceae bacterium, assembly GCA_019245255.1. Taxonomy (GTDB): domain Bacteria; phylum Acidobacteriota; class Terriglobia; order Bryobacterales; family Bryobacteraceae; genus Bog-105. Next base: position 3,141 of record JAFARV010000549.1, read on the forward strand.
TGCTACTGCTGGCCGGACCTACGTGCTCGTATGTAATGAATCGCGAATCCGAGTGGACGTCGCTCTGCGTGGCAGCGGCAAGCATGGGTATGAGCGCACTGCTCATCCATCTTGGTCACGGCATGATCGAGCTGCACTTCCATATTTTTTGCATGTTGGCATGTTTGATCGTATTTGGTAGCGTCTGGCCGATCATTGCGGCGGCGGGGACCATCGCAGTGCATCACATCTGCTTCTGGATCTGGATGCCGGCGAGCGTGTTCAACTACAAGGCGGGCTTCAGCATCGTGATCGTTCATGCTGTTTTTGTTGTTTTTGAGACGGTTCCCGCCTGCTGGATCGCGATGCGGCTGGGACGATCGTTGAAGGCGCAGGGAATCACTTCGGAGCAGTTGAGGGGCGCCGCCGAAACGGTGGCGGCAGCTGCAAGCGAGATACGTACGGCGAGCCAGGCATTATCGCAATCGAGCAGCGAGCAGGCCTCCACGCTCGAAGAAACTTCGGCCGCGGGTGCGGAGGTAACCGCGATAGCGCGAAGCAATGCCGAGAACTCGCGAAACGCCACCCATTCCATGCATGAGGTCGACGGCCACCTCACGAAAGCGAACGCGACGGTTCGAGATCTGACCAAGAGCATTGGAGAGATTTCGGCATCGAGCGAGAAGATCGCGCAGATCATCAGAGTGATTAACGACATCGCGTTCCAGACGAACATCCTGGCGCTTAATGCCGCAGTCGAGGCAGCGCGGGCAGGCGAGGCCGGCATGGGATTTGCGGTGGTCGCGGACGAAGTGCGGACGCTCGCGCATCGATGTGCTCAAGCAGCGACCGATACGGAACAGTTGATTACGGAGTCGGTAAACACGTCACGTTTGGGAAGCGAACACCTGCAACAGATCGTTGCAGCGATGTCCGCGGTATCGAGCAGCGCTTCGGGCGTAAAGAGCCTGGTTGAGCAGGTTACAAACGGGGGACAGGAACAGATGAGCGGTATTGAGCAAATCTCTGCTGCCCTTCAGCGGCTGGAATCGATTACTCAGAAGACCGCCTCGACCGCGGAGGAGACGGCCGCCTCGGGCGAAGCGCTGGAATCGCAGGCCCGTGTGATGTTGGAGATTGTCGAGACGCTGGACCAACTCGCAACCGGTAAGCGCAGCGCCAAATAGGTGAGGCAACGTACAGTGTTCCTTGGCTGAAGCGGTCCGGCGCGAGTTGGTCCGCGGCGCTCGAACCATCGATCCAAATCGGCATGGCAGGAGTTCGGGTGGCAGATTTGCAGACCCGAATCCAAAAATGCTTTAATAGAAGAGTATTGGCGAACAGGAAGTGGGCGAAAAGCCCACTTTTTTATTTGCGCCCCACGCTTGGATGCCTGCGGTTGATAACAGTGAGGTTCTGGACCGGGTGACCGGGCTGAGTGAACGTGCGGCCGCAGGGACCGGGATTGAGATTATTGAGGTCCAGTTCCGGGGAGCTGGGAAAGCTCGTTTATTGCGACTTTACATCGACAAGCCGGGTGGGGTGACGCACGGGGATTGTGAGTTGATCTCGCAGCGTGTGGGCGCTCTGCTCGACGAAGACGATGCCATTCCGGGTGACAGCTACACGCTAGAGGTGAGTTCGCCAGGGCTGGAGCGCAAACTGACCAAACCGCGGGATTTCGAAAGGGTAATCGGTCAGAAGGTACGGGTGATTCTGCGCGAGCCCGTTGCAGGCATTAAAAACATCGAAGGGAAGCTGGCGGGAGTAGAGCAAGACACATTGAACCTGGAGACCGCATCAGGGGATTCGGTGCGTATTCCACTCGATCGGGTTCAAAAGGCGAACCTTAAGTTCGACTGGTAATCCCGGCCGGCGCCTTAATCACGAACATTCAGTTACAGGTATTCAGAGGTATTCATTTGGCATCGATTTATCAATCCATCGAGATCCTGAGCAAGGAAAAAGGCATCGACCCGCAGATCGTTCTCGATGCGGTGAAAGACGCCATGCTGGCGGCTGCGCGAAAGCACTATCGATCACAGGAAGACCTCATTGCCGATCTGGATGAAGCGACCGGAAATATACAGATTTACGCGGTCAGGCGAGTGGTGGAGACGGTAGAGGACCCGGTAAAGGAGATCAGCCTGCCGGCGGCGAAACGCATCGATCCCGAGGCCGAGATCGGTTCGGAGATTCGAGAGGCGAAACCGACGGACACGCTCGGCCGCATACCGGCGCAGACGGCCAAGCAGGTGATTCTGCAAAAGGTTCGGGAAGCCGAACGCGACAGTGTGTATTCGGAGTTTCAGGGCCGCCAGGGTGAACTGGTTACCTGCATTATGAAACGTCTGGAAGCGCAGGATTACGTTGTCGACATGGGCAAGACGGAGGCGCGTCTGCCTAAAAAGGAACAGTCGCGGATTGAAACGTTTGGCGTGGGCGACCGCGTACGCTGCGTGATCAAAGGGGTGGAGCGCGGAGGCAAGTTCTCGGGCGTAATTGTGTCGAGAGCGGCGCCGGAGCTCGTGATGCGCCTCTTCGAGCAGGAGGTTCCGGAGATCTACGACGGGACTGTGACGATCAAAGCGTGCGCGCGTGAAGCAGGCGAGCGGACTAAGATTGCGGTCGCGAGCCGTGACCGGGACGTCGACAGCGTCGGCGCGTGTGTCGGCATGAAGGGAATGCGGGTGCAATCGATCATTCGCGAATTACGCGGTGAAAAGATCGACATTATCGAATACTCCGACGACCCGATTCAATACGTTACGAAGGCGCTGAGTCCCGCTAAGATCTCCCGCGTGACCATCCTCGATTCGCAGGGTAAGCACATGGAGGTCGTGGTGGACGACCTGCAGCTTTCACTGGCGATCGGCAAACGCGGGCAGAACGTGCGGCTGGCTGCGAAACTGATGGGCTGGAAAATCGATATTAAGAGTGAGGAAGAAAAGCGCCGTGAGTTGGAGGCGCGGATGGAGGACCTTGTGATCTCCGGAGCACCGGTATCCGTGCTGATCGATCACGGTCTCGACGAAAGCATTGTAGAAGCTGTCGTCGCAGGCGGAATCGGAACGGTCGAGAAGCTCGGGTCGATGACGCCTGAAGAGCTGGAAGCGATTCCGAATATCGACGAGCAAGTAGTTTCCCAGATTCAATCGGCCGTGATGTCCTTCTACGGCCAGTACGACTCCGTGCAGGCCGAAGCGGTGCCGGCGGATGCGGCGACACTCGAGGCGGTTCTGGACGCCAGCGGGACTGAAATCTCGGGCGTGGCAGACTTTGGCGACGGCGAAAGCATACCGGCATTTGAGAATATTGAGACCGGAGTTCTCGAACGCGACCTGGCGACGCATGAGAATGTTGCGCTCGAGGAAAGTGAAGAAGGCGAGGTGCTGGATCTGGGCCGAGTAGAAGGCCTTTCAGCCGCGCCTTCGACGCTGCACAACGTAGCGGGAAGCAATAAAAACGGCGAAAACTCTGATAACATTGAGAGTGCCGAATAGCGCCAGCTACGAGACGTGGTGGTGTGTAAGGAGTTATTGAAGCAGTTCCTTCTATGAAGAAAATCAGGATCAACGAGCTGGCGCGTGAGTTAGAAGTAAAACCCGGCGTTATTCTCGATCTCCTGCCTGAATTCGGCGTGCAGGGGAAGATGACTCACTCGAACTCGATTGATGAGGATGTAGCTCTGGCATTGCGCGACCGCCTTGCGGCGAGCGGCCACTTAACGAATGGATCGGCGCGTCACGACGGTGACGAATCGGCTCACCACGAATACGAAGACGGTCATCACGAGCCCGGGCATCACGAAGGCGAACGCGAGCACGACACCATCCACGCAGAGGCGCAGGAACCGGCGAATGCAACGGCCCACGATGCACTGAGCTCACACACTGAAGCGTCTCGAGCGAGCCGCGCACCAGTGGCGCCACCGCTTCGCCCGCCGGTTCGCGACGCCTCGCACGCGGTCAGGCCGGAGACTGCGTCTCTCTCGGCGCCGCCAGCAGCGCCGGCGATCCCGATTCCCGCTGTCACACACACTCACGCTGCGCCGTTAACAGCTGCCGCTCCCGCGCAGCCGAAGACCGCGGAAACAGAACACAGCGCGGTAGCGTTAGATAAACCACCATCAGCTCCCGCAGAGCCAGAGCGGCCAAAATTTCAGCCGTTGCGTCCTCCGATCGGCGGACTTGGGACGCGTGCGCCACTGACGCCACCGGTTGGGCAAGGTGCAGGGACCAGCACTCCTGCGCGCCCAATTCCGATTCCCGCGCGTCCGGCGATCCCGGCATCTCCGAGGCCGCCAGCAGCAGCTCCCGGGACTCCTCTGGCGGGTCCAAGACAGCCACTGCCACCCGAGATTTCGCGGCCTGGTTTGGGAACTCCGGTGGAGAGGGCGGCGCGACAGCCGCAGGCTCCCGCTGCACCAGGGGCTCAGACGCCCACGACACCGCAGGCGCCAACACAGCAGGCGCAGTCTCCGCAGGCAAGAGTCACGCAGCAGCCACCGACCCACGTCGTCGTTCCGGGCACCGGCGCATCACACACACCGACAGCATCAGCCGTTCCTGGTGCGCCCATTCCGTCTCGGCCTGCGCCGCGACCGAGTTCTCCTGGGCTGACGCCCGGGGCTCCGATTGCGCCAAGGCCTGCGGCCGGGACGCGCCCGCCGCTTGCAGGACAGCCCATCGCCAGGCCGATAGTGCCGCCACGGCCGGATTTAGTTCAGCGGCTTAAGCAACAGCAGCAGACGCAGCCTCGACCGGGAGCGCCGACCCCTGGTGCGCCGAGACCCGCTCCGTCTGCGCCCGGGCGTCCGGCTCCTGCTCCGGGACAGCCAATTTTCCGCGGTCCGGTCCGGCCCGGTCAGCCGGCCATGCGTGGCCCCGGCGGTCCCGGGCTG
>JAFARV010000680.1 GCA_019245255.1 Acidobacteriaceae bacterium
AGTGGGATTTTCTCTACTCTATTGTCCCCTGAGGTATATAGGAATACACTCCTTCCGTCGGAAATAAATAGTTTGCCCTTCGGTTTTGTATATTCCCAGCGCATTTTCCCTGGCTTTCGCAATATCAATGTGCCCGATTCGGCCGGCCTCGGGTGACCCGCTACGCTGTAAGCCTCCTCAAAACTCACTGAGAGGCTCCGGGCCTCGTTGTACCTTTTCTCCACCGTGTGAATAATCTCGTCCGCGCTCGGCGCAGCCGTAGCCCCAAAGCTACTCACTAATGCTAGAGCGAGTACAAAGCTCTGACGTATGAACATGCCACGGCGTTGAGCTACGGCCACAATCGCTCGATCATCCAATTGCCGTCCCGGGTGCGCCGGTATACGATCCGGTCGTGTAGCCGGTTTGGACGGCCCTGCCAGAACTCTATGTAGTCGGGAACGAGGCGATACCCGCCCCAATATGGAGGCATGGGGACCGCCTTACCGCTGTTATACACGGCTTCAACCTCTTTTACCCTGGCTTCAAGAGCATCTCGGCCGGGAAGGGGCTCACTCTGCCGAGAGACCCAGGCGCCAATTTGGCTTCCCCTTGGTCGCGTCGCGAAATATCGTTCCGATTCCATGCGATCGACCGGCTCCACCTGGCCTTCCACCCTGACCTGTCGTTCGAGTTCCGTCCAGAAGAAGGTCAGGGCCGCAAATGGGTTCGTTTTCAAATCCCGGCCTTTGCGGCTTTCGTAGTTGGTGAAAAAAACGAACCCAAGGTCGGACACTTCCTTAAGCAACAATACCCTTGCCGAGGGCCGGCCACGCACGTCCACAGTAGCTAGAACCATCGCGTTAGGTTCTTTGCAATCAGCAACTTGCGCGTCTTTGAACCAGAGCTCGAACTGCACGATCGGGTTCGTTTGGCAATCCTGCTCCTCGAGCGCCGCCGAGCTGTAATTGTCCCGGAGCGGGCCCAGGTCAAGGCGGTGAGTTCGTTCGGTAATGTCGGCCATCTTCCGGGACCGGCCACCCCATGCACACCTCACCCCAGGTCCGGGGGAGTCGTTTCCGCAATGGGCCGGTGCTTCCAGTTTGGCACTATCGGGCGCCTAATGGGTCGGCTATACTGAAAGTTCGCCGATGCTTTATTGGGCCGTCACGTTCCTGCACGTCATTATTTGTTTTTTTCTGATCATTGTCGTTCTTTTGCAGAGCGGCAAGGCCGCGGACCTGGCCGGTGCCTTTGGCGGAATGGGATCACAGACGGTATTCGGACCGCGCGGTACGGCCACTGTTCTGTCGAAGGCGACCACGATCGCGGCTTCGGCGTTCATGATCACAGCGCTGGCGCTATCGATTCTTGCCCAACGGAGCGGACCGGCAACCGGCAGCGTTATCAAAACACCGGCAGCCCCGACCGCCGCCCCGGCCAAGGCTCCAGCCCAGCAGAAGAAGAAGTAGTTCCCCTGACGATGCGGAGATGGCGGAATTGGCAGACGCACTAGCTTGAGGTGCTAGCGGGTAACACCGTGGGGGTTCAAGTCCCCCTCTCCGCACCAGATCTTCTAATTCACGGGTTTAGCGGGATTTTCGGGTGTCCCGAGATTTGGCGCGCATCGGCTCTACGCACGTGCCTCGTCCCAACCGTTGCCCCACTTCAGCAGCCAGGCCGAAAGGGCTTGCGGCGCTTCTCTCGGCAAGCCGCCACACAAAGGCCGTCAACAGATGGTGGATTATGCGGCTGCGCTCAGAGTTACTTTGGCGCGAAGGCCGCGTCGCCCTTGCTCGGTACGTAAGTGGGATTTGCATTTGTCGCAGGCGGATCCTCGGATGATCCCTCTTCCTTAGCTCGTCTTTCGTGCCAACCGCAATGAGGGACCCTTGATAAAGCATCGCCATGCGGTCGGCTATTCGATTTGCGCTCTCCATCGCGTGAGGCACGACGACGATCGTGACACTGAATGCCCGCTTCAATGCCAGAATCAGTTCATCTACGCCCGCTGCGACGATTGGGTCAAGACCGGCAGAGGGTTCGTCGAGGACCACGATTCTGGATGTTGCAAAATCGCTCAGAACAACGGCCCACAGTTTTATCCAGGTCATCAGCTTAATCGTCGATTCGGGGAGCGACGTGAGCTCTCGAAGCGGAAGTGCAAGATTGTCTTCGACGGACATTGAGTTGAATAGGGCAGCATTCGGGAATGCGATTCCTATGGAACGGCGGAGGATTCGCAAATTCTTCTTCGATGCACGGCCTAGATCAATGCCATGTACCGACACGCTACCGCTTTCCGGCTGCTCAACGCCTCCAGGAAAACGGCAACAGCGGAGGTATCAATGTAGACGGCATCGGACAGATCAACAAGCAGGCCGTCACTTCCGCGAGCACGAAGACATTCAAACAAAAGCGACCGCAAATGAGGAGAGGAATTAATGGTGATTCGCCCTGAAACCGTGACGAGACAACCGCTGCCGCGATCTTGCACTCGCACCTGCATGTCGCTGTTCCCCGCCTGTCGTGACTTCTCCCGAAACAAAACCAATTCCTCAAACAAGAGGATTGCGTGCGAACGTACTTTGTTTGCCGGGTGCGGCATTTGCATCACGAGGGCATCGCCAACGGCACACTTGACGCAACCCAAGCGACAAATAACGCTTGGATGCAGCTGCCAAAAAGTTCGTCAATCGCCGAGAACTCAGCAGCCAGTCACGCTTGGGAAGTTTGCTTCCCCAACAAAATAAAGGCGGAGTGCCAGCACGTTTTTTGGAGCCTCGAGTGCCTTAACGGGAACGTAGCCAAAGTGCCGCCCTCCGATGATCGACCATACAATTGCAACCGATAAAACTTCACGGGAATTCTTCGCCGCGGACCAGTTCCTTAATAACCCGAACGAAGAGTCATTCGCAACACTCTTCAAGGTGGTTAATCCGCAGCTATTATCGTTTTTTCGCTCCCGGACACGTGAGCTCTCGTCAGCCGAGGACCTGGCCCCGTTCTTTGTAGCCGCGTACATGGATATTCGCGCTATTCTTCCGCCGGTACGTGAGGCGACGAACCAGCCAGGGGTACCCATGGAAATTGAAGATCACGGGCTTATCCGGTGTGAAGAGAGAATCAAAATCCGCATCGGTTAAGCCATGAGGGTCTTCCGTATTTGGTTGCAGCTTAAATAGGTCGATCACGTTTACAAAACGGATCTTCAACTCTTCGAACTCTTCGCGCAGCAATATCGTGGCTGCCAAAGCCTCCTGCGTGGGAATGTCACCCGCCGAAACAAAGACCACGTCCGGTTCGCAACCTTTTCGGTGCTCGCCCCAGATCGCGATCCCTTTCGTGCAGTGCTCGATTGCCGCATCCATATTGAGGTATTGCAGATGCAGCTGTTTATCGGAGACGATCACGTTGACATAGTTGGTACTTCTCAAACAGTGATCCGCAACAGACAGCAGGCAATTCACGTCAGGCGGAAGATAGACGCGTGTGACACTTGCGCTTTGTTTACCACAACGTCAAGGAATCCAGGGTCTTGATGCGTAAAAGCCGTTATGGTCCTGACGCCACACGGTCGACATTATGAGTAGATTCAACGACGAAACGCACTGACGCCATGGCAAATGATTGCAGATCGAGAGCCATTTGGCGTGCTGATTTGAAGCCCAAACTCCACAGCCTCAAGCGCAAGCATTAATGCTCTATTTCCCTGAGTAACAACTCAGGGCCCATCGAAGCCAGTCGCAGGGCAGCGTGGTGAATTGGTTCCTGTTCATATTTCCGGGACTAATTAGTCTCGGCCCCATTGAAGCACAATTGTGACAGTTTGCGTCAGCGCAGGAGTTCCGATTTCCCTGTGTAACAACTCAGGGCCCCATTGAAGC
>JAFARV010000712.1 GCA_019245255.1 Acidobacteriaceae bacterium
TGGCGCTCCGTCGAAGGTCCCTGGCCTGCCGCGTCTCGAGCGATTCTACCTGCACGCGCACAAACTGGCCTTCCGGTCGCCTGGAACGGGGTCATGGCTGTCGTTTGAGAGTCCTTTGCCGGAAGATTTTCTCCAGTTGCTTACCGCCTTGCGCTCGAGCGCGGCTAGAATAGATGCAATCGGATGAAGCGAGTTGTATGGAGCATGGCCGGGTTGGCAGCCATTGCGTTCGTATGGTTTGGGAGTTTGCAGGCCGGCCAAACTCAATCGGAAGAGCCTCCAGCAGGTCCCGAAAGTCCGCCGATTCGCGCCGAGGTCACGCGTGTCAACATGTTGTTCACGGTGACTGATAAGAAGGGCCGTTTCGTCACCGACCTGAACCGGGGCGATTTTGAGGTTTTTGAGAATAAGAAACCCCAAAGCATCACCGACTTCACCGCGGAGACTGATCTTCCGCTACGCCTGGCGGTTCTTATCGATACCAGCAACAGCATTCGCGACCGGTTCCGGTTCCAGCAGGAAGCTGCGACCAATTTCGTCAACGGAGTGATGCGGCATCAGGACAAGGCTATCGTCGTGAGTTTCGATACCTCGGCGGAACTGGTCGCCGACATGACGAACGATACCCGGCTGATTGAAGACGCTATCCAGAGCCTGCGGCCCGGGGGCGGGACATCGCTTTACGATGCGGTCTATTTCGCGTGTCGCGACAAGCTGATGCTCGACAAGCCGTTGTACAAGTTCCGCCGGGCGATGGTCATTCTGAGCGATGGCGAGGACAACGAGAGCCGTTACAGCCGCGATCAGGCGCTCGAGATGGCGGAGCGCGCCGACACTGTCATCTACACAATTTCGACAAACATCAGCCACATTGAGACAGATGGCGACAAGGTGCTGCGATACTTTGCACTAGAGACCGGAGGCGCGATGTTCACGCCCTTCCAGGCGAAGGATTTGAATCAGTCGTTCGAGAACATCGCGAATGAGCTGCGGCATCAGTATAACCTCTTCTACCGTCCTGATCCGATCAAGGAAGATGGCCTTTATCACCCGGTGCAGATCAAGGTGAAGGGCCGCAAGGACTTGATCGTACGTGCGCGCAGAGGCTACTACGCGCGCAAGAGCGAAACGAGCTAAAACAAACTTGCGTACTTCTGTTCGGAGCTATAATACGGGAAGCCCCGAGAGCGTCTACTGACGCACCCACCTGAGACGCCGGTTTGAAGGAGCCTTCGTGATGGACGAAAAAGAGCGCAGCCGTACGTTAGCCCTTACATTGGGCCAAATCGAGAAACAGTTTGGGAAGGGCTCGATCCTGCGCCTTGGAGCAAAGGAAGCGATCGTACCGGTTTCTGCGATTTCATCGGGGTCCATTTCGGTGGATTATGCGCTCGGAGTCGGCGGATTTCCGCGCGGACGCATTTGCGAGATTTTTGGGCCCGAATCATCCGGCAAAACGACCATTGCACTGCAGGTAGTTGCGGAAGCGCAGCGGCAGGGCGGGATGGCTGCGTTCATCGACGTGGAACATGCGCTCGATCCGGTATACGCGAAGCAACTGGGTGTCGATGTTGACAATCTGTTGGTATCGCAGCCGGACTTCGCCGAACAGGCGCTCGAGATCACGAGTGCGCTGATCACGTCCGGTTCGATTGACGTGCTGGTCGTCGACTCGGTGGCTGCACTGGTACCGAAGGCGGAACTCGACGGCGAGATGGGCGACTCGCATATGGGCGTGCAGGCGCGGCTGATGTCCCAGGCCATGCGTAAGCTGACCGGGATTGTGGCCAAATCGAATACCTGCCTCATTTTCATCAACCAGATCCGGGAAAAGATCGGCGTGATGTTCGGCAATCCGGAAACGACCACCGGCGGACGTGCGCTGAAGTTTTACTCGTCGGTACGAGTGGACATCCGGCGCGTGGCTGCCATTAAAGACGGCGAGACTGTAACGGGCAACCGTACCAAGGTAAAGGTAGTCAAAAACAAGGTCGCGCCGCCGTTTCGTGAAGCCGAGTTCGACATCATCTACGGCGAGGGCGTATCGAAAGAAGGCGATCTCCTTGATCTCGGAGTTGCGCAAAACATTGTTGAAAAGAGCGGTTCCTGGTTCAGCTACAAAGGTGAGCGGATCGGCCAGGGCCGCGAGAACGCCCGGCAATTTCTGCGCGACAACGCGGATATCAAAGGCAGGATCGATGCCGAGTTACGAAAGACACTCGGTTTGACCAAGCGCGGCGAAAGCGAACCGGCTACGGCAACGCCGACACCGATCGATGCAGTAAAGACGGCGGGCGCACGCGCGCGGTGAGTCGCCCGGCCGCCAACCGATTACGTTGACCCGATAAAAATTCTTGTGCTAGCGTAATTGTTTTAGGGAATCCTACAAAACTTGTGGTGTGCTCACGTCCGCGAGATACCACTGCTCCTGTTCCACGTAGACCAAATTTGAATGGACGAAACCCTTCACGCGCTCGCTAATCTTCTCATTCAGGCGATTCCGACAATCATTTTGTTCATTTTTGTCGCGGTCTACCTGAAGTACGTCTACTTTAAACCGGTTGCAAACATCCTGGAAGAGCGGCGGCGGCAGACCGAGGGTGTGCGGGAACTGGCGCAGAAGGCCTTTGAGGCGGCGGACAGGAAAGCGTCAGAGTTCGAGCATGCGCTGCAGATCGCACGCGCAGAACTGCATCAGGAGCATGAAGCCCTAAGGCGGAAGTGGTTCGAAGAGCAGGCTCAGCAGATCGCGGCGGCGCGCGCAGATGCCGACCGGCGTATCGAACAGGCCAAGCGGGATATAGCGGGCGAGGCGGAGCGTGCGCAGTCCCAGTTAGATGCTCAGGTAGAAGCTCTCGGCCGGCAGATCGCTGAGTCGGTACTGAGACGGAGAGCTGCTTAATGCGCCGGCGGCTGCTGACGCTCGCGTTGTGGAGCGGATTACTGTTCTGTACGGCTGCTCCGGTGCTGTTCGGGAAGCCGGTCGAGAGTGAAGAGCAGCAGGCCTCCGAGTCGGGTGAGGCGCACAAATGGAAGGTCATCAACTTCGCGATATTCGTGGCTGCAATGGGGTATCTGCTGTACCGGACCGCACCTCGATTCTTCAATGCCCGGTCGGCGGATATTCAAAAGGCCATCAAGGATGCAACCGGTCTGAAGCTCGAGGCCGATTTCCGCTACTCTGAGATCGATCGGAAAATGGCCAGCCTGGCCGAAGAGATCAAAAGAATGCGCGCGGAATCGGCAGCCGAAATGGAGCGGGAGCATCGGCGCGTCAGACACGATACGGAGCTGGAAATCACGCGTATTCAAAATAATGTTGCCGCCGAGATCGAAGCCTTCCGGGCCCGAGGCATCCGGACCGTTCGCCAGCGTACGGCCAATGCCGCCCTACTCCGGGCGGAGCAGCACCTCCGCGACCGCCTGTCCGGGGGAGAAACGGATGACCTGGTTCACGACTTTGTCGATCTGGTGGCGCGGGGAGAAAAGAAGTGACCGGCGCGCTCGCGGCACATTACGCGAAGGCCCTCGCCGACTCGGTATTTGCGCCGAACTCCGGGATTACTCCACAGGATGCGGTTGCGCAGTTAGCGTCGGCCGAAAATCTGATCAGCGGTTCCAAAGAGCTGCAGCTCGCTTTGTTATCACCTGCGATTCCAAAGGCACGAAAGGTGGCCGTGATTTCGAAGATCGCGGACGATTTGGGCCTGCACAGAATCGTGCGCAACTTTTTACTCGTTGTTACGACCCACCGCCGGACACACGAGTTGAAGGGCATGCGGCAGGAGTTTGAGTCCGCGGTTGACGAGCGCCTGGGATGGGTACGCGCCGAGATCACGTCCGGACGCGAGTTGAGCACGGCACAGCGCGAGAAAATTGAGAGTGCGCTTGGGACAAAGCTCGGAAAATTTATCCGGGCGGATTACAAGGTGGATCCTGCAGTGCTCGGCGGTATTCGCGCGCGCGTTGCTTCGCGCGAGTACGACGCCACGCTGGCAGGAAGACTATCGGGCTTGCGGCACCAGCTTGTAGGGAACGCATAGAAGGTTAATTAGTTATGGCTCAAATCAGAGCGGATGAGATCTCACAAGTACTTCGTTCTGCGATCGAGAACTTCGACGCCGTGGCGAATGTCTCAGAAACGGGTTCTGTTATCAGCGTTGGCGACGGAATCGCTCGCATCTACGGGCTCGAAAATGTAATGGCGGGCGAGTTGGTCGAGTTTGGTCCGGAGACGGTCGGCATCGCTCTGAACCTTGAGGAAGATCAGGTCGGAGCGGTACTGCTGGGCGATTTCAGCAATATCAAGGAAGGCGACCAGGTCCGGCGCACCAGGCGGATTATGTCGATTCCGGTCGGGGATGCCATGGTCGGCCGCGTTGTCGATGCGCTCGGCCGTCCCATTGACGCCAAGGGACCGGTTGAGACGAGAGATTTCAATGCATTGGAGCGAATCGCGCCGGGCGTTGTTGACCGGCAACCCGTAAAGCAGCCCTTGCAGACCGGTATCAAAGCGATCGACGCAATGGTCCCGATCGGACGCGGGCAACGCGAGTTGATCATTGGCGATCGTCAGACGGGAAAGACCACCGTCGCGCTGGATACGATCATTAACCAGCGCGGCCAAGACGTCATTTGCATTTACATCGCCATCGGCCAGAAGCGTT
>JAFARV010000762.1 GCA_019245255.1 Acidobacteriaceae bacterium
CAGGCCGTCCACAAACTCCATGACGAAGTACGGGCGCCCCCGACGCGAAGTGCCGGCATCGTAAAGTCGCGCAATGTTTGGATGTTCCATCAGTGCGAGGGCTTGGCGCTCTGTGTCAAAGCGGCCCAGCACGGCCGCTGTGTCCAGCCCCGCTTTTAGCACCTTGAGCGCGAGTTCGCGGTGCACGGGCTGAGTTTGTTCGGACAAGTAGACGATGCCCATGCCGCCTTGTCCAATACGACAAAGGATTTTGTAGGAGCCGAATGAATCGTCGCACTCAGCGTCCGAGTTTGCCTCCAGGCCCGCTGCAAGAAAACACCGTAGGCAGATCTGGCTGGTACGTTCTGACTCGGTCACGGCCGAGCCGCACTGCAAGCACTGCTCCACGGATGTCGCCTGAGGTACAGAGCTTATCAGAAACGATGTAAGTTCCTGTCACGGAATGTTCAGTGCCGCTTCGCGGGCGCGCGATTTGCACGCAACGGCGTGAAGCTCGGGTAAACTTATCCACTGCCGATCGTGCATCAGGAGCGGGCGCGCCGTTTAGCCTGTACTGGCGTTTGAGCGAATGAAACGAGGCCTATTCCGTAAGGGATAGGCCTGCTGCTCAGAAACCAACTGTACTTTCCGAACCGCGCATTAATTGTTACCGTCGTTTAAAAGACCCGCAACGAAAGTGCGCCTTTCCAGCACAGTTCTTATCCAGGTTGGGGTGTTATTGGGGAGATTTTTTCACCACTCATGCGAAATCCATATCTAGCGGTCGCTATGTTGATGACCGCTGCTACCGGTTCCGTGCCCGCGCAGGCTAACGGCGGTTACACCTTTACAACTATCGATGTACCTGGGGCTTACTCGACGTATCCCCAAGCGATCAACGGCGTTGGCCAAGTCGCTGGATACTACACGACTTCACTTGTGTATTACACGGGTTATTTAGCCGAGCGAGGCTGGCACGGTTTCGTGCTGAATCACGGGGTCTACACGACGATCGATGTTCCCGGCGCGCTCTGGACCGGCGCCTTAGCCATTAACGACTCGGGCCAGGTCTTTGGAACCTATTATGCTTCGGAGCTCGGTCCAGAAGGATTGTTCGAATACGATCTGAACACCGAAACACTAAAGACGATGCCGCTCAATATCGATCAGTCGTCGTCTTTTGTTGACGTAACTGCAATCAGTCCCACCGGGGTCGTCGTAGGCTCGATCAATTACGACTCTTTCGAATATGCAAATGGCGCGCTCATCACGACGAACCTGCCGGTTCGACCGGTCTGCATCAACGCAGCCGGTGCAATCGTCGGTGGTGGCGCGACGAGCAACCTGACCAGTTCCGCCGTATATCTCGACGGGGTCACGCGACCTCTGCCCAAGGGGCTCGGTGCCTCGGCAATAGGCCCATCGAATCAGATTGTGGAAATTATCTTGTGTCGGACATTAGTCACGGCTTCGTGTACAACTGGGATACGGTCACGTTGCTTGACGAGCCCGCCGCCGCATTCCAGTACTATCCGCCCGATCCCTATGAGAATGTTCTACATTCATCGACGCAGACGTACCCATACGCGATCAACGCCGCGGGCCAGATTGTCGGAAATTATGCGGATGCTAACTACCGGTTGCACGGCTTTTTGGCCAGTCCTCCCACTCCGAGCGCGGTAGAGAAGACACGCGTTTACATCGATGTTCCCAATTCCAACTCACAGGCAAGCGGATTGTTCCATATCGCGGGTTGGGCGATTGATAATGGCTCTTCAATCAATGCTATCGATCTGAAGATCGACGGCAGCTTCTTTGATATTGCTACTTATGGCAGCAACCGTTCCGATGTGTGTGCCGCTTTCGCTAATCAGGTTGACTGTCCCAACGTTGGCTGGTCTTATTTGCTGGACACAACGGGTTTGTCTAACGGGACGCACACGCTCCAAGCCGTTGCCGTGTCGGCGAATGGAACTCATGCCCTTGCAACAACATCATTTACCGTCGCGAATGGCCTGGCCGGCGCCGCGAACCCGATTCAGATGTTCCTCGACACGCCTAACTCGACTACCCCAACCTTGACCGGCACAGCTACGATATCCGGCTGGTCATTCGATCCGGAGGCGCCTGTCTATTCGGTGAATGTAGTGGTAGATCCGGGTCCGAATCCTTACAGTTACGACCCCTGGTATTTTAATGTTGTCAGCGGACTCCCTCGGCCTGACGTTTGCGCTGCTTATAGCAACGCACCGAACTGTGCAAATTCGGGTTGGACGGGTAAGTTAGACACGACCCAGCTTTCAAACGGCCCCCACACGGTAGCAGTGACGGCCTCAAGCATTGACGGTTACTCGAAGACGCTGACAGCCTCGTTCACCGTCTCGAACAACGGGCCGCTTCGGGTGTATATTGACCAGCCCTCGACGAATGCAGGTCCTGTATCCGGCACGATACCGATGACGGGTTGGGCGGAGTACGATAAGGCGAAGATTTCTTGGTTGGAACTCATTGTCGACGGCTCAACATACGGGGAAACAGTGTGGCCTTACAGTGGTGGCCCGGCGTATTTTGGCGGTTACCGGGCAGATGTATGCGCCGTTTACCCCGCAAGTCCGGATTGTCCGAACGTAGGCTGGAGCGCCCTGCTCGATACAACGCAGCTTTCGAACGGCACTCACACGATTGCGGTCTATGCCTATTCGGACGGCTACTGGCTCAATTCCTCAGATTATGTGGAAGGTCTCTCATTGACGAGTGCGCCAGTCACGATCAACGTCGAGAATACACTCTCGACGAAAACGACGCACGTCTACATTGATACGCCGACTGCAAACGAGGTTCTCTGGAACAACATAACGGTCTCCGGCTGGGCCATAGACGACAACACGCCCGTCCAGCGTGTTGAAATCGCCGTGGATGGCAAGACCATCGGTTCCACGGGGACAGGGGAAACCATCCGCCGCGATGTGTGCGCCGTTTACCCGAATCGTCCCAACTGTCCGTATGTCGGCTGGAACTTTACGTTTGCGACGAACTATCTGTCAAACGGAACTCACACGCTGACAGCGACCGCTGTGTCGACTGTCGACTCTGAAGCAACGATTTCTACGACCTTCAATGTAAATAACTCGAACGGAGGCAACTCGACGCAAGTGTACATCGACATTCCAAACGGACAGACGGGAAGTCTTTCCGGGCAGGCCACGTTCGCGGGCTGGGCGATCAACAAGAATTACGTGATCAGCAACTTGACGATTCTCATCGATGGAGCACCCTCCGCGAATGCATACACGGCCGTCGCGCGTCCGGACGTGTGTGGAGTGTATCCGGATGCCCCCGGCTGTCCCAACGTGGGTTGGTCCGCCACGATCGACACGACCCTGCTTCCCAATAGCGTGCATAAGCTGGATGTCATCGCGAACGGCGGCTGGTCTGTCTACCCTCAGTTGTCTACCGCATCGGCAATGTTCACGGTGGCGAATTCGCTATCAAACAGTCCAATCAAGACATATATCGATGTGCCGGGCTCGGCATCGATTTCGGGCGTCAGCTCGTTTCTAGGATGGGCAGTCAGCGCCACGGCGACAATCTCGGACGTGGAAGTTGCCATCGATGGGGTGCCTTATGGCGCCGCGAGTTATGGCGTTAGCCGTCCCGATGTCTGCTCTGCGTTTCCGAATGAGAGCGGGTGTCCTGCCGGCAACGTCGGATGGGCATTCGTGATTGATTCGACGCTTCTGGCCAACGGATCGCACGCGCTCGATATCACCGTGACGGCCAGCGATGGAACGCACCAGACCATCAGCAAGCCGTTCACCGTGTCTAACTGACCTTCTTCCATGACAGCCAGGCGGTGGCTCGCCTGGCTTTTGCCGCCACCTCCGACATTAAAATCTGTTAGTAGTTGGCCGGGCAACCCGATCGCTGTTGCAGTACGTCTAACCTATAGAGAATTTTGGTGTTACGTAGGGAAAAAACGGCGGACCGGCATTACGCATCCTGCACTGCGCTGTTCTAATCTAAGGGTTGAAAGGGTTTGCAATCTTTGGAGGTCCCGCTCGGAAATGGCGGGTTGAGACTCGTCAAAACGGTGAAGCCTTAGGTGCCGGATGATTTTGCGATCCGGGCGGACGCTCTGAGCAAAACGTACCGGTCGGGAGGCGCGGAGGTTCGCGTGTTTGATGATTTGACGCTGCGCGTTGCATACGGCGAGCGCATGGCGATCATTGGCCAATCGGGTGCCGGAAAATCCACGCTACTCCACTTACTGGGCGCGCTCGACAGACCCTCGAGCGGTGTGATCTGGTACCGGGGCCGGAACCTCAGCGGACTTGATGATCGCAGCCTGGCGGACTTCCGAAACCGGGAAATTGGGTTTGTTTGGCAAAATCCTTCTCTC
>JAFARV010000749.1 GCA_019245255.1 Acidobacteriaceae bacterium
TGGCCTGGCCAGAACCCGATCGGCAAGCGGTTGAAGATGTACGGCGACGAATTCCCATGGCTCACCGTGATCGGAGTCGCAGGAAACGTCAGAACGCAAGGTCTCGATATCGGGTTCTTCCCGGAAATCTATATGCCTTACACGCAATATTCTTCGTGGCACCAGCGTCCCTTTAACCTCGTGATCCGCACTGCAGGGAAACCGCTGCCCATCGTTCCGGTGGTCCGCATCGCCGTTGCTGAGCTCGATAAAAATCTTCCGATTTCCGATATCCGAACCATGGACCAGGTTGCGAACGAGACGTTGTCACTCAAAAATTTCTTGACCATGCTGCTCGCGAGCTTTGCCGGGCTGGCTCTTCTTCTTGCCGCCGTCGGTATCTACGGAGTGATGGCCTATTCAGTCGCGCAACGCACGCAGGAGATCGGTATCCGTATGGCCTTGGGAGCGAAGCACCGGGATATCATCGGCAGCGTAATCCGTCAAGGGCTTGGCCTTGCCCTTGCTGGAAGCTTAGTTGGTTTGGCCGCCGCCTCGGGCCTCACCCGCTTTCTATCCACCCAACTCTACGGTGTCAAACCTAACGACGGCTTCACATTCGTAATCGCTCCGGTTCTTCTTGTGGCGGTAGCATTCTTAGCCACCTATATTCCGGCCCGCCGCGCCGCGCGGGTTGATCCTTTAATTGCCCTGAGATATGAATAGTTACTCCGGCTTGGCGGCTGAAGATATGCCCTGGCCTGGAACTCTCGCCTCGCAGGCAGAGTCAAATCTAAGGCATAGGTAGCGTGTCGCAGGATATCCGTTTAGCGGTCCGAATGTTGGCTAAAGGCCGGAGCTCGACCGTCATTGCGATAACTACCCTGGCCATCGCCATCGGCGCAAATACAGCGATTTTCAGCGTACTGAACGCTGCGCTTCTCAAACTGTTGCCAGTTCGTAATCCAAACGAACTGGTGATGCTCACAGATCCGAATTCCTCCATGGTCCTGGGCGGCATGCTCCCCGGAGAGCGCAGCCTGCTTGGGTACGAAGAGTTCACATACTTACGTGATCGCTCGAAAACGACGTCCGGCGTGTGTGCGTCTCAGTTACCTCTCGAGCGCTGGCCCGTCCAGATAACGCGCGGGCCGCAAGAACAAGCCCGCGGGCGTCTCGTCAGTGAAAACTATTTCGACGTCTTCGGCGTTCGGGCAGCTATTGGCCGCCTGTTCCTCCAAAGCGACGCAACCGGCGTTGGAAATGACCCGTACGCCGTCATCAGCTACAACTACTGGCAGCGGAGGTTCGGCGGAAACCGTTCGGTTCTGGGGACAACGATTCGAATTCGTCAGGCAACGCTCGTGATCGTCGGTGTCGCCGCGCCGGGCTTCCGCGGCGAAACAGTGGGCCAAGACCCCGACTTATGGCTTCCAATGCTTATGCAGCCGCTTGTCATGCCGGGTTGGCATGGCCTGCGTGATTTCATGGACCATTCGCAAGACAAGCTCATGTGGCTGCACGTGTTCGCTCGACGAAAGCCCGGTGTATCCATCGCGCAAGTCCAGGCGGAACTGAATCTTCTATTTCGGCAAATCCTTGAAGCCGGATACTCACGTTCCATGGCGCCTCTGGCTCGAAAGGATGCGCTCAGTCAGCGCGTTCGTGTCCGAGCCTTGCGATCGGGTGCTTTTCACGGTCGTGAAGAATTCGCCGAGCAGTGGACCATCCTGTCGGCCTTAGCCAGTTTGGTTTTGTTGATTGCATGTGCCAACATCGCAAACCTGCTGCTGGCTCGCGCTGCAGGACGTACTCGGGAAGTGGCGATTCGCCTGTCAGTGGGCGCCCGAAAAGGGCGCATCGTCCGGCAGTTTCTCATAGAAAGTCTCCTGTTAGCCACACTAGGGGGCATCGCCGGCATACTCGTAGCTGCGGTCGCCGGTCGCTTCTTACCAGTTCTGCTGGCACATGGCAGTGGCGGACTCGAGCTCCCGCCAGACATGGATCTGCGCGTACTCGCTTTTACTGCAGGCACTGTTCTCGTAATCGGTATTCTCGTTGGACTCGCTCCTGCCCTTAGGGCCACAGGCGGTGCAATACACGAACGCCTGAAAGAGACTGGCCGTAGCGTAAGCGGGTCGCGGCAACGCACCAGATTTGCAAACGCGCTGGTGATCACGCAAGTTGCGCTTTCGTTCCTGCTCGTTTTAGGCGCGGGCTTATTCTTGCAAACGCTCCGGAATTTACAGACTGTTTCGCTGGGCTATCCACGAGAAAATCTGTTGCTTGTGGAAGTGGACAGCACAGGCGTTACACAGCCGGTCAATCTTGACCGTCAGCTAACAACTGAAATGCGCGAAATTCCAGGCGTTCTCGGAGTGACCTACTCGGATCGCCCGTTGCTCAACGGATTTGATGGTGCCTTCGCGATCAACGTGGAAGGGTTCACGTCAACGAGCGAAGAAGACCGGGGATCGACCGGTGGCTTCGTCGGTCCGGAATATTTCTCGACCGTCGGAATTCCGATACTCGCGGGCCATGAAATCGGACCGCGCGACGTGGCGACCTCACCGCGCGTTGGTGTAATCAACGAAGCGTTCGCAAAGCATTTCTTCCCCGGACGTAATCCCATCGGCAAACATCTCACGATCAATTCCACGTCCCTGGAGATTGTCGGCATCGCAAGGGATGCTCGCGTCACTTCACTGCGGGGTGCGATCGAGCCGAAATTTTATGCTGCTGCCGACCAAAACGTCGGCGCATTCTCATTCGAGATCCGTACTCTTGGCGATCCCAACCGCCTGGTAAACGTGGTGCGCAGAAGCATCTTAGGCGTCGATGAAAACCTCTCGATTTCAGACATGCAGACTTTAGATCAGAAAGTCCAAGCGCAGAACGCACAGCCAAGACTCATCACACATCTTTGTACGACCTTCGGAGTGATTGCCCTGTTTCTCGCCAGTATCGGTATCTACGCAGTGCTTTCTTACAACGTAGCTCGGCGAAGAAACGAGTTCGGCATTCGCATGGCCCTGGGTGCGGAAAGGCGCCGGATCACCGGCATGATTCTCCACGAGACCGGATTGATGATCGCGGCCGGCCTGATTGCAGGAGTGATTGCTGCGGCCGTCGCCGCTCGTTTGCTTGCTGCACAACTATATGGCGTCAACCCAACTGGACCCCGCTGGTCTCTTGCTCGATATGAGCATGTCGATAGCGCAATGCAACTGTATGGAATCCGTGCTATGGACATGCTGACGATTGTGGGCACAATTTTTGTTCTTGTGGCAATCGCCCTCATCGCAGCCTACATCCCTGCTGCAGGCGCAGCCCAGGTGGACCCGGCGTCCGTATTACGCCACGAATAATTCTTGGAATGGACGCGGACTATCC
>JAFARV010000806.1 GCA_019245255.1 Acidobacteriaceae bacterium
GTAGGCGGCGGACCAAGCTATCTTTCGAGTATGCACTGGCCCGACTCAAGCCTGAATCCGGGCATCTATGCTATCGAGCCCAATTACAATGAGCAGCTCACGGTCGGCACCTTGGGACGTAATACGGGCCGCGGTCCGGCGTTTTACCAATGGGACCTGTCCGGAATGAAAAACTTCGCATTAACAGAGCGAGTGAAGCTTCAGTTCCGCGCGGATCTTTTCAACCTCCTGAACCATCCGAATTTCGCCAACCCGGATACCGGGATCTGTCTCGCCGTGACGCCTGCGACTGCAACTACAACAGCAAGCTGCACGCCGAACCCGAACTTCGGCCGCAGCGCTTCAACGATCGGCACTCTGGTTGGAACCGGCACGTCGCGTCAGGCACAACTGGCTCTGAAACTGATCTTCTAGCAAAGTTCGCAAGCGATCGCAGGTAGCCGTCAAAGCGCCGAAGCGACACCCGGGCGCTGATTCAGAGATTCGGTGCGTGCGCTGCAGCGAGTTCCTGCGCGTCAAGTCAAGGCGGCATCCGATAATGGTTGATCCGAGAGTATGATCGCTCATCTCAGGGGCACCATTTTCGAAAAGCATCCCAATCAAGTTGTGATTGAAGCCTCGGGAGTTGGCTACGACGTTCAGATCCCGATCTCGACTTACACATCGCTCGGAGATATCGGCACCTCTGTGTCGCTGCGCATTCATACGCATGTGCGCGAGGATGCTCTGCTGCTGTACGGATTTGCGAGCGCGGAGGAAAAGGCTCTATTCGAGCGCCTGATATCGGTGAGCGGCATCGGACCAAAGCTCGCGATTACGGTGCTTTCGGGGCTAGCGACGCGCGATTTGATTGAGTCCATTCATACGGGTGACGTTCTGCGACTGACACGCATACCGGGAGTGGGGAAGAAGACGGCGGAACGGATCGTGCTCGAACTGAAGGACAAGGTTGCAGCAGTTATGGACGGCGGCGGCAAAACCGACACGCGAGCCGAGCCGTCCGGCCCTGTTCTGAACAGTCTGGACCGGGATGTTGTTTCTGCGCTGCAGAATCTCGGTTGTGCACGCCCCGCCGCGGAGGAAGCGGTCCGGAAGGCAAGGCTGAAAGGAACCGAAGAAAACTTCGAGCCGTTATTCCGGGCGGCGATGGCGCTGATTCGCTAAGGTGAAAGCTTAATGAGCGAAAGCGGCATCATGTCGGCGGGCGCGAATGCCGAGGAACGGCAGATCGAAGCTGCGCTGCGGCCAACGACTCTCGAAGACTTCGCGGGGCAGCCACACGTGCGCGAACAACTGGCGATTGCGATAGAGGCGGCAAAGCGCCGGAGCGAAGCCATGGATCATGTTCTGCTTTGCGGGCCGCCGGGGTTGGGGAAGACGACGCTGGCGGGGATTGTGGCGCAGGAACTCGGGGTTGCACTCGACCAAACGGCCGGACCGGTGTTGCAGAAAAAACTGGATCTCACGGGCATTCTCAGCAACATCAGGCAGCGGCAGGTTTTCTTCATTGACGAAATTCATCGCCTGTTGCCCGACATCGAAGAGATTCTGTATTCGGCGCTCGAGGACTTCCGGCTGGATATTCTGATTGGCACGGGTCCGGGAGCGAGAACGCACTCGCTGCCGTTACCTCGCTTCACGGCGGTTGGGGCAACCACTCGGCAAGGGTTGTTGAGCGCGCCGCTGCGGGGACGCTTCGGCATTGTACTGCGGCTGGACCCATACGACGAGCCGACACTGGCGGGCATTGTGGAACGTTCGGCGAGGCTGCTGCATGTCGAGATCACGCACGACGCGGCGCGGGAAATTGCGCGGCGGGGACGGGGCACGCCACGAATTGCGAACCGTCTATTGAGACGCGTTCGCGATTACGCACAGGTTCGGGCCGAGGGACACATCGATCATGCGGTAGCGCAGGCTGCGCTGGATCTGCTGAAGGTGGATCAGTACGGACTCGACGAGGTGGATCAGAAGATAATGCTCACGATCGCAGAGAAGTACGGCGGCGGTCCAGTTGGTTTAAGCACAATCGCAGCATCGATCGACGAGCAGCCGGATACGATCGAGGAAGTTTACGAGCCGTACCTGATGCAGCTCGGGTTTCTGGACCGGACACCGCGCGGCAGGGTGGCGACGGAGCGTGCCTTCGAGTATTTCGGAGTGTCGAGGCGCCTGAGATTCGCGGGCGGTCAAAACCCGCTGTTCTGAAACAAGAAAATCACAGACGGCCGAACTTTGCGACCGCTTCGCGGATGGACTTGTATTTCTCAATAAAAGGAAACATGCTGTGCTCGGTGAAGTCGAGTTGTTGCGCCTTGGCCAGAACTTCGGCTGCTTTCTCCCGGGGCACGACGGCGACACCATCCATGTCGGCGACGATAATATCTGCCGGACGCACTTCAACGCCCGCGCAGTTGACTGCGACGTTGCGGCCTGCAAAACGATAGTGATTGACGGTGGTGGAGGGCACGATGCCGCGGCTGAAGACCGGGAACTGCAGTTTCGAAATCTGGGGCGTGTCACGGACGCCGCCGTCCACAATGGCGCCGGCAAGGCCGCGGTATTTCATGGCCGTGCTCATCAGGCCACCGATGCCTGCGTAGTTGAGGCCGTCTTCGACCACCATCACATACACGGAACCGGGCGCCGCCTCGTCGATTGTGTCGAGCATACCTTGGAGTGCCTTTGTGCCATCGTGATGCTCTTCTTTCTTGAGTAGAACGGTGACGGCAGGTCCAGCGAACTTAGCCGCCGCCAGCGGCCGCATGTCGTGAAACATGTACGCCTTCGTTCCATAGAGTTGTTCCATGGCATCTGCCACAGATGCGGCTTCGACGTGTGCGAAGCCGTCAATCAATAACTGCTGATCGGCCTGCGCCCGCACATCGCGGGATGAGAGCACCCCGAAAACACACACCAAAACTCCCGCGCCCGTGAGGATCTGCTTTTTCATCTGGAGATGAATTTATCAGAGCCCGGGTGTGTCACCGAAACTGGCGGCGTTCGGATCTTACCAGTTCACCGGCTGGGCTTGCTTCAGGGTCCAGACCTCTATGCCGTCCGTCTGAATCCTCTCCGAGAGTTGTTCCGGGCGGCCTGTGAGAAGCGGAAACGTGCCGTAGTGCATCGGGATGACGCGTTTCACCTTGAGAAGGCGCGCCGCATGTGCTGCTTCGCGCGGACCCATCGTATAGTGATCGCCAATTGGAAGAAACGCGAGTTCCGGCTTGTACAGTTCTGCGATGAGAGCCATGTCTCCGAACAAAGCCGTGTCACCGGCGAAGTAGCAGACGCGTCCATCTTTTCCGGAGATCACGTAACCCGCGGCTTCACCGCCATAGATGAGATTTTTGCCCTCCTGAATAGCGCCGCTATGCAGCGCGTGCGTCATGGTCAGCTTCGCGAATCCGATGTCGACGGTGCCGCCTTTGTTCATCGCGATCGTATTTTCGACGCCTTTACTGCTGAGGTAAGTGGCAACCTCGAAGATGCCAACGACCTTGGGACGAAACTTCTTTGCAAGAGGGACAACATCCGAAATGTGGTCGGAGTGCCCGTGCGAGATCGCGATAGCGTCGGTCTTCTTGATGTCGTAGCCTTTGGGATAAGCAGGATTGCCTTCGATCCATGGATCCATAACCAGCACTTCGCCGGACTCGAATTGCAGCTCAAACGTGGCATGCCCTAACCAGGTGATTTTCATTGCGTCCCGTTAGATGCCACGCTGGCGTGCGCCGCTACATCGAGGCCGTCACCGAGTTTGGCGATGCCCGGAATCGAGATGGGCAACCTGCCTGAAATGGGGATATCGCCCAGGATGGCTTTTGCCGCTGCAATTTCGGAAGAAGTGGCGGGACTAAATGTGGCAAGATACGACGACACGCCTGGGAAGTCGCCGAGCAAATAAGGATTTCCTAAGGAGATAAGCGCAACGGGCTGGGGGGCATGCACGAGGGCGTTCATGAGATTGTTCAGACCACCTTCGAGAGCGACGCTTCCCCGGCCTGCGGAGACTGCGATGAAGGCAGCGATGTAAGTCTGCTTGCATGACGCGCCTACGTCGGCGGCTATGGCGGTGAGCACACCGCTGGGAGTCATTGGATTTGTGAGATAGGTACGGATGCCGGCAAGCCGCCGCTCAAGTTCGCCCGCCAGCTCTGCCCCTCTCTGCGGAAACTCGCTTTCAGTCAAAACGACGAGACACGAACCGGCGGCCGCGGGCGCGGGGAAGAGATGCTTCTCGTCTTTGACCAGAGTCAATGCCCGCTCGGCAATGTGTTCCGCCAAGGTGTCGAGGTCGCTGCGATCGAGCTTGTCGGTGAGGTCGTCGAGCGTGACGGTACGGGCTTTAAAGAGGCCGGCGCGTTGCTTGGCAGCGAGCACCCGCGCCGCGCTCTGATCGATTCTTTGGCGCGACAGACGTCCGGAGCGCACGGCAGCTTGGATGGCCTTGATGCATTGCTCCGGGTTCACGGGCATCAGCAGCACATCGGCGCCAGCCTCGAGCGCACGGACAGCAGCTTCCCCTTCGGGGAACAGCGACGCGACCGCCTGCATTTCGAGAGCATCGGTGACGATCAGCCCTTTAAATCCGAGTTCATCGCGCAGAAGCCCGGTGAGGATGTTGTGCGAGAGCGTGGCGGGAATCGGCTCCGGCTCAAAGGCAGGCAGGGCGATGTGTGCCGTCATGATGCTGTCGGCGCCGTGTTCTATGGCAGCGCGGAAGGGTACGAGTTCGACCGATTCGATGCGTTCCTTTGGCTGATCGAGGCGGGCGAGTTGAAGGTGCGAATCTTCAGCCGTGTCGCCATGACCGGGGAAGTGCTTTGCCGAAACGAGAACGTATTTGTGCGGATCGGAGTGGGCGCCGTCTATGAATGCTCCGACTTCGGATGCAACCGCCTGCGGGTCCTCGCCGAAAGAGCGGACGTTGATGATGGGATTTGCCGGGTTATTATTGACATCCGCATCGGGAGCAAAGATCCAATTGACTCCGAGGGCGCGCGCTTCTCGCGCAGTGGCGGCACCGAGTTCGCGCGTGGCATTGAGATCGCGGGCGGCTCCGAAAGCCATCAAATACGGGAATCGTGCAGTTTCGGCAACGCGCATTGAGGCGCCCCGCTCGAAATCGGAGGCAACGAAGAGAGGCGTTTTTGCCACGCGCTGCATGTGGTTAATGAAGGCGGCCATCTCGAAGGGTTGCGCGGGGATTACGTTGCCATTACGGATGCGGCCGGCGACGATGAAGCCGCCGACACGGTCTTCGCGAATCCATTTCACAAAGAGTTTGTATTCTGCGCTGTCACTCGGTGGATAGTCGCCGTAGCCGCGAACGACGATGAGCTGGGCAATCCGGTCACGGAGCGAAAGAGATCGAAGCAGCGGTGAGGAGACTTTTGACGGTGTACCGGGCGAAACGGAGCGCCGTCCGGAGGAAATGGCGGCACCGGCAACGACCGTTGCTGAGACCGCCAGCAGAGCAAGGAAACGCTTCACTGTCCTCAATGGTAGCGATCTGCGGTTTCCGCGACGGCGCCGGTCGCTTGAGCGGCGCGGGACCGGGATTTCAACAAGGACGTGAGCGGTGGAGAGCCCGTCAGAGCCGTGGCACGTAGACGTCGAGTACGGCTGAGCGCTTTTGTTGACGAACAACACCGAGAGCCTCGGTGAGTGCCTGCTCCAACTCATCGGCCTCGCGGACCGTGCGGCCAAACCCGGCTCCGGAGGCGATAGCGATTGCAGCGTAGTCGGGCGGGGGATCGAATGCTACGTTGATGTCGTCTGCGCGGCTTGCGTAGCCATCGGGATGAACGGCAAGCATGGAAAGCTTCGGCGCACGCCAGCCGCCGTTGTTGTAGATGACGTGCAGGAACGGCGCTTGATATCGACGCGAGATCCAGTGCACAGAAGATGGGATTGAAAAAAGATAGGAGCCGTCGCCGGTGAGACAGGCAACGGTTTTGTGTGGGAGCGCCAGTTTGACACCGACGGCCGCGCCACCGGACCACCCGAGAGCACCACCTCCGCTGGTAAAGAGCGCACCTGCCCGGAGCGGCATGAGGTGATCGACAAGCTGGCGGCTGTTTGTAACGCCCTCGTGCACGGTGACTGCATCGGGCCCCAGATGTTCGCGAATCCGTGCCGTTACGTACTCAACTGTCAGCCCGGTATCGGGCCGGCGCTCACGCTGGAGGAGTTCGCGGCGCCGCTCCTCGTGCGCACGTGTGTGCTGTTCGCGTCGAGCATCTATGGCAGCTTCATCGATAGCGGCACAGGCCGCCAGACGCGACTCCGAGGTAGTACGGGAACCGGCTACGGATTGCAAGCAGTCCGGCGAGTCCGTTGTGCGCGGTTCCTTAATAGAGGCCGAGCGAAGGCGCTGGTTGATTTGCTCGAGAGCAGTAGCGCAGTCCGTCTGAAACACGTGTTGTGCGGGAATGTACCAGAGAGGCATCTGACGTTTGAGCGGGTCAACGTCGATGTGGTAGATGGTCGCGCCGGGCTGCGGTCTGCTGACAGCGGGGATCCATGGGACATCACTATCGAGCACCAAAATCAGATCGGCATCGTGCAGGATGGGATTCGGCCGTGGATCATTCCACACATTGCCCTGGTAGAGAGGATCGTCGGCGGGGTAGTTGGCATAATTCGGAACGGATTCGAGCACTCCGATCGAGAGCTTGTGGCAGAGACGAACGAGTTCGTCGAAGGCCTTGTGACTGCGGCCCAGATACGACGTCACGACGAGCGGGCGCCGGGCTCCGAGGAGCGCGCCGGCAAGTTGCTCCACCGCAGACGCGGGTAGCGCGCCTGCCTTCACCGCCGGCCACTCGGCGCGATTCGTGACAACAGGGCTAACCTCTTCTTCCATGACTTCGCGGCCAGCCATTAAATATGACGGACCCGGCGGATCGCTGTGTGCGGTTTGCAGAGCGCGATGTACGATTTGCTTGATGTTTCGTCCGGTACGAATCTCGTGGTCGTACTTCATGTATTGGCGCACAATGCCGCGCTGATCGAACACATCCTGGATCCAGTGAATGAACTCGTTGCGGCTGCCTTTCAGTTCGCCTTCCTGCGTAAAGGGAGAGGTTCCGGCGAAGATCAGGACCGGCACCCGCCCTTTTGCGACGTTGTGAATTCCGCCGGCCAAACCAAGTGTCCCGGACTCCACATGTACGATGACGGCCTGCGCCCGCCCGCTTACCATTGCGTGGCCGTGAGCCGCGCTGATGGCAACCATTTCATTCGGACAAGTAATGACTTGGGGGCATGGACGCCCGGTGGCACGCGCTTCGGCAAGGCTTTCGATCAGGGCCGGATGATCGCTTCCGAAGTTTGCGAAGACATGTGTTACGCCGGCCTCAAATAAGGCGTCCAGAAACGCCGTGCTCGCCGTGTACATAACTGGGCAGCGGAAAACTACTGCTTCCAGGATGGCAGGTGGAGTGTTCGAACCGATGAACTCAGGCCAGGGTCCGGCGGATTGTGGCAGGCGAAAGCATCAAGAGCAGAAAGCTCGCCGGACAGGTTGCAAATCACTGCCGGGTCAATGCCGGATTCGATGGCAACGGTATACGAACGCTGGAGGATTGCGCGGGCGGAAGTGCAGTCACCTTGAGCGGCCATCAGCGCCGCCAAGAATGAGAACGCCCGGAGCGTTTCAGAATGAGTGCGGCCCAACAAGCGGCTGAACGGCGTGACGATGCATTGCAGCAAGAGCCGGGCTTGCCGGATGTCTCCGAGTTCCAGAACGATGATAGCCAGAAGCCAGACTTCCCGCAGTGTATCGAGGTCCCTTTCGCCGCGGACGTGCCGGAGAAGGCGAACGACTGCTTCCTGAATCTCGACGGCTTCGCTCCAGCACTTGAGATCGAGCAAACGGGTCACGATGGCGGAAGCGGTGGCGACCGTGCTGACGCAATCGCTGTCACTCGATGAGCCAAGCCGCAAATTCAGAAGTTGGAGGATGAGGCTGCGAGCCGGTTCGAGCTCTCCCAATCGGAACAGGGTTGCAACAAGAGAAT
>JAFARV010000913.1 GCA_019245255.1 Acidobacteriaceae bacterium
GATCCGAGAATTTTATTGCAATACGAGATATCGTCGAGGGTTTCTTCACAGGCTTTCCGAGCCACTGAATTCGTACGAAGCAGCGTGGGTGAGAAACGTCTCCTGTAGGCCAGTTCTATGCCGGTCAAAGGCCCAAACGTGCTGAAGCCAGCCCGGAATGTCCGCTGGATCTCGCGGCACTTGCAATACCAGCACTTCGGGGCAGGCTACCTCCATTGCGGAGGATTCAGCCAAATCAGCATGCAGGAAAATGAAACGGTCGAGCTCCAATCCAAGCTCGGTCGCAAGGCTACGCAGTTTCTCTTCGCTCGCTTCGGGGCCGATCGCCGATGCGACAAAGTCATCATGATGTAGCGGCATCGCCGGATTGGCGTCAAAGGCAGCCCAAACGTCCTCCTGTCTGCTTTTGCTGCAAAGACATAGCAGCTTTCCCGCATCGCGTTGTTTCAGCATTTCGCACTGGAGTGCAATGTGCCATTTGTCCGCGACAAATTGCCCTTCACCGCCGCGGCTTTCCCACAGCACCCCGTCACAGTCGATTGCAATCGTGCTGTAGCGATTTTCCGTCACGCCCCACATTCGTCGCGTCAGCATGCTCCCGAGCGCAGAGAAGAAATCGGCCGTGTACGGCACGTTACCCAAACGTCGCGCATATTCATCGTCATATTCCTCAACGGGATAAAGGTCGAGGATTTCTCGGCTACAAATGACCTGCACTAAACTGTTGCCGGCGAATGCATCGGCAACTCTGCTTTCTAGGCTCTGAAGCCACTCGCTCAATCCGGGTTTGTCAGAGATCGCGGAGGAAGGGGGGCAAAAGCACACAATTGAGGTCGCTTTGCCGTCCTCGGCTGCCCGGAGTGCCAAGATCAAGTGGTCCACAACTTGCGACAACGTCTCTCTCGCGCCTGGCTCCGTGATGGAATGCCCGGGTGCGAAGTCCTCAAAACGGATGAGAACAATCTTAAAGCCGTCAGAGCTGCGCAAGAGGCTTTGGGGATCCAGCAACTGTTGAAATACCTGCTGATATGGTGCGAAAGCAACGCTATAGTTCATTCCGAGCTCGTTCAGCAGGAAGCTCAGTGATTCTTCAAGCGGCTCTGCAGTAAAGGATGCGGCAATCGCACTCGTTCGCTTACGGTCGCGGGCCCGAGCCGCTGCGGCTTGCTGCACCAGCGACTCCGGGAGGCCCACGTCAGCAACCTGCAACCCAGGATCGTTGACCGTGGACTGAAGAATATCCGCATAAGCTCCAAGCAGAGTGCCGATCGTGTCTTCTTTGAATAGTGAGCTCTTGTATTCACAGGTGAGTTGCAGTCCATCGCTCCTCTCCATTGCGATGAAACGGAGGTCCAGTAACGCGACGTGCGCGTCGAAGTCGACGTGCTCAGCATAAAAGTAGCGGCCGCTTTGTTCGATGGAAGGAAAATTCTGAAGGAGTAGCGCAACGTTGAACAAGGGATTGTCGTTAGTTGTCCGCTCAGGATTGATGGCCTCGACAATTTTGGCAAACGGGCAATCCTGATGTGCAAAGGCCTGCATAACGCTTTGGTTTTCACTGTTCAGGATGTCTTGTAGGCTCTGGCCAACCGTTACGGGATTGCGTAGCGGCAATGGATTAACAAAACAGCCGATCAGGCGGTCGGCTCCGCTGCGGCTCCGGTTACTAGCTATTGTGCCTATAACGAAGTCAGACTGCCCACACCAGCGAAAGAGCAGAATGCGAAAGGCTGTCGCCAGGACAGTGAACAGCGTCGTCCCGTTCGCGAGTGCGAACTCTTGCACTTGTCGCAGCAATTCGGCCGGAATCGTTTTGCATCGCAAGCGTCCGTGACGGTCGGGCTCGGAAGGAGACGCGAAATCTGATGGTAGGTTTAGGGATGACGGCCCATCCCGAAGAACTGAGCGCCAATGATCCAGCTCCTGGTCGAGCAAGTCGCCGTGCATCCACTGTCGCTCCCACGCGGCGTAATCGGTGTAGTGGAAGTCCAATTCCGGAAGACAGTTCGGGTGACCGGACGCAAATCGATCATAGATCGCACAGAGTTCGTCCAACAGAATGCTGCCGGTAAACCCGTCACTGATGGCGTGGTGTATTGCTAGGCAGAGCAGCCATTCTTCCACCGCAAGCCGGATTAACCGCGCGCGCAGCGCCGGTCCAGCTGCGAGATCAAACGGCTCGCGAATGGTCTCGAGCGCCAGCTTCGACGCAAGTTCCTGAGCTTTACAGAGTTCCAAGCGTGAGAGGTCTGAGACCGCCAACGGCAGGGGCGAGGTGGCTTCGACTATCTGAATAGGGCCATCCACAGTCGGGATGAACCGGACGTTCAGTATTTCGTGCCTCCGTCGCAGTTCAATCAGGCTGCGCTCGAGTACTGACGAATCCACATTGCCACAGATCCGGAAGACACGCGCTGTGTTGTAGAGTCCAGTGCCGGGGTTCTGCTGCTCAAGCAACCAGAACACCTGCTGAGAGTACGAAAGGGGAAACTCGGTCCGGCCGGGAACGCGAGTAATTGATGGTTTCGTTTCGCCGGCCTTCAAGTCGTCAATTACAGAAGCAAGATGGCCTACGGTCGGATCTTCGAAGAACGCCATGACGGGCAGTTCAACTCCAAAGGTCTCGCCCACTCGGGCAATAACATCCATCGCATTCAGGGAATCCCCGCCGATGTCGAAGAAATTCGCGCCCGGCTCAAGGTCTGCGAGGCCAAGCACTTCACTCCAGATCTTGGCGAGCGCTTCCTGCGAACTGCTCCTCATCGCGCACGTGGCGAGCTCACCTTCCCGTTGCATCTCGTATGTTGTACTAACGATCGTCTCTGATAAATAACTGCCGTTCCCGTCACGGCAGGAGTTTCTGCCGTGTGTGAAACCTACTTACAAGCAGTACGCCAGACGCTGGTAGTCTAGTTTTCCGTTGATCGTAATGGGCAGCTTCTCCATGTTGACCACCCGCACTGCGACTCGTGGCAAGTCAAACATCTTACAGACCGCTTCAGAAATCAATTCGGGACGCAGGCAATTCTCCACGGCTATAGTCAACAAATCATCGCGACCATAGCACGCGATAGTTGACTCGAACTCGCGAGAGAGGATCCCTTCCACATCGTCCAGATTGAACCGCCTGCCGAATAATTTTAAAAATCGCTTCTTACGGCCTACGATATACAAATAACCGTCATCGTCTCTACGGGCCAAGTCACCCGTGTGCAAAATGCCGTGCAATTCATCACCTTTGGCCAAGTCCGAGCGGCACTCCGCATAACCGAGCATTACGTTCGGACCCGAGTAGATGAGTTCAGCCGTGTCCTCGTCCAATCGAAGCGAACCGCCAGGAACGGCGATGCCGACCGAACCGATCTTAGAGCCAAGCTGATCAAACGGTACGTACGAGATCCGGGCTGTGGCCTCGGTCTGCCCGTACATCACGAAAAACTTCCAGCCACGTGCGATCGCGAGTCTATACAACTCTTTGATGAAACGCTCTTCGAGTCTTCCGCCTGCTTGAGTCAGTGTTCTGAGCGAATCCCCTCTTTTGCTCAGCAGGCCCGCCTGTAACAGGAGTTGATATGTGTAGGGGACACCGGCAAAGGAGGTAACGCCGTATCGATCCACCGCCTCCCAAAATTCCCTCCTCAAGGCGCCGTCTTCACTGAAAACGATTGCGGCGCCAGCGTGCAGATGGCTATTCACAACGGACAGACCGTAGGAGTAAGAAAGTGGCAACGATGTGATGGGTCGTTCCTGGGGGTTTAGTTGCAGATACTCCGAGATTGACGCCGCATTCGCAGCAATATTCCTCAATGTGAGCCGTACCAGCTTCGGGCTACCGGTTGATCCAGATGTGCTCAGCAGGAGAGCAACATCACGATGGACCTCAATATCCTGTATCTCCTCACTGATGAACAAGGGATGATGGTCACCCGTGAATCTTCGATAACCGGGGAACCTGAGTTGCTCCTGTACGCCGAATATCCAGTCGGGGCGATACACCGCCAGGAACCTCTCTAGCAGAGAGGAGTTTAAATTCGCATCTAACAGTATCAGCGCGCAACCGGCATTCAATGCCGCCAAGTACGCCACCAGAGATTCATAGCAGTTGCGGGTGACGAGCAAGCCCAGAGTTTTACGGCCCAACTTTGGCAGCGCTGACTGGACTCGCGCCGAATCTTCAGCCAATTTGCCATAAGTCCAGTGCCTTCCACTGCGGGAATCAATTGCAGCTACCTGCTTGCTGGAATGACTGAGTCTCCAAAAGTCCATACTCTGTTACCCAATCCGTCCAATGTCAAGCAATTGTGTAGGCTCGCTAAGTGCAAACACTTGAATCGTGCGTGGCGTTCCGCTGTACGCCACCGCCGCTGCGTAGCCTTGCACCGGTTTTAGGTCATGTAAAACCCAGCGCTTAGCGGAAGGAACTTCTTCGGCGAAATGAATAAACCGTGCAGGTTCGCTTGGCCGTAAGCTTACGCGAAAGCGATCCAATCCAATGGACAACCCATCACCAGTTGCTTTTAGATACGCCTCCTTACGCGTCCAGCAGAGGAAAAATGCGTGCCGACGCTCCGCAGCCGGAAGTGACAGCAACTCGGCGGCCTCATCCGCGCAGAAGAATTGTCTGGCTATGGCGGTCATGTCAGAAAGAGGCCGAATCTCTTCGAGGTCCACGCCAATATTACACTCCCGTGTAAACGCCAACAGCGTGAAAGCTTTCGAATGCGAGGCATTGAAGCAGATGTCTGCAGATGCATTCGAACTGGGCTTACCGTTCGGGCTGTAGTCAAAATGTATATTTTTCGGAGCAGTGCGGCTGTAGCATCCAAGCAACATCCTCAGCGCCGCCCTTGAGATGATGTATGAGCGTCGAAGATGTTCGAAACGGAACCGGTTGGCACGATCCAATTCTTCATCAGCCAGCAGTGATTGAAACTTGGGGAGCATTGGGTCCGGCGCGCCCCGGTGTATGGTCCACACGTGAACATCTCTGCTCTGTAGCCTGAAATCGCGCTGATCTCTGCTTAGATTAGGCAGCCTTGAATCGCACATCGAAGGATGTGAACAGAATACAGTCACTCTGTTGGGGGTCCCATTGCCGAACAAACGGACAGATTTTTCATAACGTCTGCGGGGAGAGAGTAATAACTCAAGTCAGGCGACGATGACTTCGGCTTTCGGGGAGTCTGCGCTAACTGGCGATTTGTGAAGAAGTCGATAAATCTGAAACCCCTGGAGCGGGCCGTACGTGATGAAT
>JAFARV010000229.1 GCA_019245255.1 Acidobacteriaceae bacterium
CCTCTCAATTGCCGCGACGACACGCGAGACTGAAACTTTGTGCAAGCCATCCGGCGCAACCATCACTTCCGATTCAGTGCGCCAGGGGCCCCAAATGGCGGGATTTGACGTACTAAACAGGACGATGCTTGGAACGCCAAAAGCCGCCGCTATATGCGCGGGCCCACTGTCGTTCCCAACGAACACGACGGCTTTGGACATAGCGGCTTTGGCAGTTTCGATACTGCCCTGCAGGACGCGATGAGCGGTAAAAGGAGATACGTCATCGCCGGCGCCCGCGAGGAATATGGGTGAAATGTTCCAGAGACGAAGGTAGCGGGCGACTTCACAGAATTTTTCAGCGGGCCAACGCTTTTCGGGAGCGGAAGCGAAGGGATGCAAAACGGCATAGCGACCGCAGATAAGAGACTCGCCCGCATGAAGACTCGCTCTGGGAACGTCTTGAAGAGGTACTCCCATCGCGAAAAATGCAGACGCAAGGTGTTCGGCGGTGTGCACGGTACGATTCACGCCCATAATGCGCTGCGCGCGCCCGATGCGGAGGTTGTAGGCAAGAGTGATGTTGTGGTGGGCAAAACCAGCTCGCCACTTCGCCCCGGACAACGCGGTGATCCACTGAGTACGCGAACTGCCGTGAAAATTGACGCAGAGCGTTGGTCCCCACTTGCGCACGTCCTTCCATGTTGGTGGAATCAGACTGGCAATAAGAGGATGACCGGCGAGGACCGGCGCAAATCTTTCTTCGACAACTACACCCACGCGAAGATCTGGCCGACAGCGCTTTAACAGTTCAATGGCGGGGGTGGTGAGAACGCAATCGCCAAGCGAGCGCAGCCGAATAATACAGACCCGAGCGTCCTGCGGCAGTTGATCCAGCAGCGACATGAGATCAATCTAGGGCTCGACCGTCGCCTGGTCCACAAGCATGATCGGGATGTCATCCCGGATCGGGTACACGCGATGGCACTCGACACACTTCAAGCCGCTGCCATCTTCTTTGAGTACGAGTTCAGCCTTACAAACGGGACAGACCAGAATGTCCAGCAGCTCCTTGCTGATTGCCATGTAGTTACTCGATTTTACCAACCCGCCAGGATTCGAAAACACGCCTAGAATTTGACCTGGGGAACGCGTGCGTCCTGCTCAGAGATTTTGAAATAGTTGTTATCGTTGTGAAACCCGAACAAAGAGGCCGCGATGTTCTGCGGGAACTGCTCGATTTCCACGTTGTATTTACGAATGGCTTCATTGTAGTCACGGCGGTCGACCGCAATACGATTTTCGGTTCCGGCCAATTCGTCCTGAAGGCGGAGGAAGTTTTCGTTCGACTTCAGATCGGGGTAACGTTCCTGAAGAACAAGAAGCCGCCCGAGCGCGCCGCTCAATTGTGTGTTGGCTGATATCTCGCCCTGGCGGTCCTGCCGTCCAGCGGCCGACAAAAGGGCAGCACGAGCGTTGGCGATCTCTCCGATTACGGTCTGCTCCTGTTTGGCATAACCTTTGACGGTTTCGACAAGATTTGGAATCAAGTCGGCGCGCCGCTTCATGTCATTTTCGACCTGCGCCCAGCGTGCATCGATATCGTTGCGTTCGGCCACGAGCCGGTTGCGGTCACTCATAAGGTGGCCTCCGAAAACCAAAACGACAATAACGATGAGAATAAGAACAATCAATCCGCCTTTCATGGCTAGCTCCCAGGTTTCACTTAGTTAACTCGAACGGTCGAGGCTATCGACGAATCGCACGAGCGAATCAATTTCCTTCAGATATGCGCCGAACAGAGACGCCGTATCATCGGACCACTTCTGTTTGCGTACCGCTCGCATCGCAAGTATCTCATTGAACGCCCCCAGGGAGCGCTTCATGGCATCTTCGAGCGCGGTAACGATCTCCGCCTTTTTCCATCGTGGCGTGTTGCCGCTGAGAATCAGGGCATGGCGGCCGAGAACGCAGAACGTTGAGATGGACTCGGTCATGAGATTTACGAGACGTTCCGGATGGGAGAGAGCTTCAGCACCCTTCTGGCGCAGGCGGATCTGTTTCGCCCGAAGCTCGTGCTCGACCTGCGCGCGGTAGAACGAACGGTCGATGATCAGATCGGCAATGACGTCCTTGCCGTAGAGTACGCGGCGGTGTTCCTGCATGTCGTGGAACTCCATAGGGAAGGAGTCGGTCGAGGTGCGCACTTCTTCTTCGCTGAGCAGTAACGGGGGCGGATTCCCCTGCTCACGCCACCAACGGAAGATCGGCTGGGATTGGACAAGCTCATGCGGCGACAGCTGTGAAAGAACGCACAAGATGTTGAGATCCGAGCGGTGCTCATTGTAGTCGCCGACGGCGGCGGAACCGTACAGGATTGCGGATACCAGCCGATCGCCGAAAGCGGGCTTAAGACGGTCGACCAAAGCGGTCAATTTCTGATCTAACACACCCCTCCTGTTGACTGACTACCAATCACCACGCGATCCGCCACCTCCGAAGTCTCCGCCCCCGAAGCCGCCGAATCCACCACCGCCGCCGGAACCGCTACCGAAACCGCCGCCATCCCCCCAGCCGCCACCCCAATCGCGGCGGCCGCCGCTGAGCAGATTGCCGAGAAGCATTCCTGTCCAAAAGCCGCCACCTCCGTAACCTCCTCCGCGGTAACCGCCGCGGCCGCCACGGCCCAAGAGCCAAAACAAAAAAAAGATGCCCACGATAACCGCCCAGCCGGGAATGCCACCTCCGCGCTGATGCGCCGGTTCGCGGCGCTCCGTTTCGCCGATGCTCTGATCGGTGAAGGTGGTACCCTTCTGTTCAGCCAAGTGCCGGGCGAGCGTTTGAACGGCGCCAATTAAGGCTGCGCCGACATCGCCCCCGCGGAGCTGCGGGGCCATGGCTCGGCGCGTGTCGCCGGCGAATCCGTCGGTGATGTAAGGCTCCAATCCGCGGCCAACTTCGATGTCATCGTGGTGATCCATCGAGACGACAATGAGTAGGCCCTGGTTATTTGATTTTGGTCCAACACCCCATTTCCGGCCAAGGTCCAGAGCGAAATCGCCAATGGGCTCATCGCCGAGTTTCTGGATGGTTACGACGGCGAACTGTGCGCCGAGTTGCCTATCGATC
>JAFARV010000233.1 GCA_019245255.1 Acidobacteriaceae bacterium
GCAAGCTTCGGTGTCAACGCCAGCGTCCGCAGCCACGCACAGGTACCCGTATCTGTGACGGTGGATGGCAAACCGCAGGACCTTACTCGCGGCAAAGTATTGCTCTTCTTTTACGATCCCTCCTGCATGCACTGCGATGCCGCGGCGCGCTTCATGTCGAAGCTCAACTGGAATAACACAGAAATCGTCGGAATTCCGACCGTGAATCCGCAGTGGGCGGACTCATTCCTTCACGATACTCGTTTGAAGGCGGAGACCAGCCTGGAACTCGCCAAACTGAAAAAGGCATTTCCCTTCGGTGATCCTCCTTATGGCGTGGCGTTGGTGGACGGTCAAGTAAAAGAGACTTTTGGAGCCATGCAGTTTGAGCCACCGCAGCCCGAGGCCGAGTTGAAAAAGCTCGGATTCATTCAGTAATTCACGGGAACACGAAAGTTCCAAGCGGTGTCTGTTCCTGTAGCTGACAGGCGCCTGATCAACTAGAGACCTCACAAAGCCGCGGAGTTACTAACTTCGCGCGGGGAGTAACTCATGTTCGATCAGTCCTTCTTGAATAGTCCACGCGGTGCGCGTAAGCCTGCCACGATATTTGCTTCGTTCATAGTGCAGATCGCGTGCCTAGGTCTGCTGGTTCTCATTTCAATTGCTTACACCCAAGCGCTCCCGAGCGCCCAACTGAAAGGCCTGTTGATTGCGCCTCGCGCTCCGATGGCTGCAGTTCCGCTGTCTTCGAACACATCTCGTCCTTCGCCCGCGAGCCGGGTAGCGGCGCCGCGATTTGTCTTCACGCCTCCAAACCTCCGTGTTGCCGTGGCAACCCGAGTCGCTCCGCTCGGGCCGGCACCGCCCGTACTCGAAGGGGGTGACTCCGGCCCGTCCGGGACAGATATTTTCCAATCAGGTGACATTCCGTTCGGACCTGGAACTGGGGCGCCGGCTCCCGCACCGCCGAGCCGCGTTGCTGACAAGCCTCAGCACCGTATGGTAACTCGAGTGAGCGAGGGGGTGGCGGCAGCAAATCTCGTTTACAAAGTTCTGCCTGCGTACCCATCGTTGGCGAAAACGGCTCGCATCCAGGGCAGCGTACAGTTCCGCGCTGTCATCAACAAACAGGGGCAGATAACCGAATTGCAGTTACTCAGCGGTCATCCGCTGCTGGTGCATGCGGCCGAAGAAGCCATCCGGCAGTGGCGCTATCGGCCGACCCTGCTGAACGGGCAGGCGGTTGAAGTGGTTACCGAGATAACCGTCAATTTTACTTTGAGCAACTAGATATCGTCATCGACGCTATACGCAGGCTCGCCCGGATGTTCGCCCGATGAAGGGAGCAAGAGCCAACTAATGGAACTGACACCGTCCTCGAGGGAAAGCCGATCGACGATCTGCTCGAGCAACTCGTCACTTCGTCCTGTAACCCGGAGATCTGCGTCGACGAGAAGTCCTCGTTTTCGATCCTCACTTCTAAGCGCATATAACGTGAGAGGCAGCCGAGCCACCGTGTGCAGGAGCAGCGCGCGCAGCCGCGATTCGTCCTGTGATCTGCAGATGAACTCCAAGTGGTAGTTCACCTCTTCAGGGATCTCCGGCTTCTCAGGCGGTTGCAGCCTGTACGCCAACGGTCGAAGGATAGTATTCGTTGCCAGGACGCCAACCATCACCATTGCGGCATAGTGTGGATATCCCAAACCGGCGATGGCTCCAACCGCAGCCGAACACCAGATGGTCGCGGCGGTATTCAAGCCGCGCACCTGCATGTGCTCTTTAAAGATCACACCTGCACCTAGGAACCCAACTCCCGAAACCACATAGGAGACGATACGTGCCTCCCCGCTGGGGTCTCCCCGGATGAGGAAGCCCGACATAACGAATGCCGCAGCACCCGCGGAAACCAAAGCGTTCGTACGGGTACCGGCCATTCGCTGCCGCCACTGCCGCTCGACACCGATAAGGGCTCCCATCAGCAGCGCCAGAGCCAATCGCAGGGCAAAGATTCCGGGGTTCACGGCCTCTGTTGCATGATAACGAGGCGGCCTCCTCAATGACAGGCGGCCCGAGCTTGCACGCTCACAGCAAGGCGACAGGTTGTGCCGTTCCGCTGCTTTACGCGGGTCCGGGAATGGTATTGACTATCACTCCATCTTCCTTACGATCCGTCCCCTTGCCAGTTTGCGATTTTTGAATGGAAAGCAGCAGGGCGAGGAAACCAGGTATGAGGCTCACAAGAAAGCCCGCGAGCATGTCGGCTGCGTAATGATAGCGGCCATATATGGTGGCGATGGACACCGCGGTCGAATACAGCAGCAAGATCCATGGCTGCGGCCTGTGGCGACCGAGCAGAAAGAAGAAGGCCCAGGTGGCGGAAAATACTGAGGAGACGTGAGCGCTCGGATACACGCCGGTATGAATGCTCCCTTGCCTCAAGAAGAACAGATTCCACTTGTGTAACACAGTGGTAATCCGCGGATAATCGAGCTCTGGGTATGCGAGCCTGGGTGGCAAAGACGGGAAATATGGAAATAGCGCGTAAGCGAAGAGCGTACCCAAAAGATAGAGCGTAAGCACGCGGTCGACAGCGTCCCGGCGGTGGCGCAAATACAGAAGCGCGATGCAATAGCCCGGCACCCCATATACGACCAGGTAACAAAGTTCCAGAAAGCTTGGAAACACGGGGCCGAGGCTCTCAATCGCGGCGCGCAGGTGGAGGCCGGTGAGGAGTTGGTGATCCCATCGGATCCACATCGCCTCCAGACGGCCATCGTACGTGCGGGGAGCAAAGAACTCCATTTGCCGGAATGCGAATAACGTTAGAAGTACAGGCGCCCAATCCCTCGCGTAACCGGCGATTCGGCGCATCCGCGTGTTGCTCAGCAACGACAGGCAGAGCGTCAGAATGCAGACGGTCGCGAGAGCTATAAGGGGCTCGACACCCGAATGCCGGCGATCAGGAAAAAACGGCACGATCGCCGCCGCATAGACGAAGAAACCGAGCAGGACCCACTCAGACGCGCGAAGCTTCAGCCACGGCATTCCGATTTTCAGACGGAATCACAGGTGCTGCCGGCTCAAAAAACAACGCGAGCGCCGCCAGAATTCCAGCCCACACCGCCCAGGTGGTCAAATAAAGGCGATCGATCAGAACGCCAGATATCAACGGCGCCATGATCTGGGCGATTGACATCAAGGACTGTGTCAAACCTATGATCACTCCCTGTTCACGCCTGCCAGCTCGCTGCGTTATCAGACTGGTCAACGCGGGCCGTAGACCTGCCCCGCCGACCGAAGAACCGAAACTGATCCACAGCAACTGTACGATTGTGCGGCTAAAACCGATGGCGGCGTAGGCGAATGCGCTGGTAATGAAACCGATTCGCACGACCTTGCGCTCCCCAAACCATTTCACAAACCGTCCGACAAATCCGCCCTGCATGATGATGCCTAGAAAGCCAGTAAAAGCAAAAATGTAACCGACCTCCCGGACCCCAACCGGGTGGCCATTCCACAAGTACCGGCGCTCGGCGAAAAGAGCGAAGCCCGAAACAAACGTCGCAAACGAAAACCCGAACAGCAGCCATTGCGCCAACAATCGAGCCATTACGGGATCTCGAAAATATTTGCGGTACTCCCGCCAGGAAATCAACGACAATCGCTTTCCGCCCGGGCCCGGGTCATCGTCCAACACATAGTCGTGAATGATTTCGCGCCGTGGCAACAGGAAGAAGGTGCAGAGTATGCTCGTCAGCGAAAGAGCGCAGCTGGCGAAGATCGGCGCCGCGTATCCGAAGCGTGCAAGAAAGCCGGCAATGGCTGGGCCGATTGTGAAGCCCATGCCAAAGGCAATTCCGATCAGAGCGAACGATTTCGCGCGCTGCTCAGGCTTGGTTACATCACTGATATAAGCCTGGGCGACCGACAGATTTCCGGCCGTGGCGCCATCGATGGCGCGCGCCACAAACAGCATCCAAATGTGGCGTGACAAGGCGAGCAGGAGGAATCCCGCGAGAGTGCCGATCTGGCTCAGCAGCAGGATGGGACGGCGTCCGTGCCGGTCGGACAGCTGGCCCAAAATCGGCCCAGCAATCAGTTGGAAGATGGCGTAAGTGGAAACCAGCGCGCCCACGACGGCGGGCGATGCGCCAAGGTGCTCGGAAAAAAATGGAAGCAACGGAAGAATGATCGTATAGCCGAGCACATCCACAGCCACGATCAGAAAAATCGTGAGTAAACGAGACCGCAGACGCTTGCTGTCAAGCTCCGCAGTTGCGCCAAATTCGGGCGGGTTCACATTA
This sequence comes from Acidobacteriaceae bacterium, assembly GCA_019245255.1. GTDB lineage: Bacteria > Acidobacteriota > Terriglobia > Bryobacterales > Bryobacteraceae > Bog-105. Next base: position 4,287 of record JAFARV010000233.1, read on the forward strand.
CGAGTTTACCGGGAGGCTTAGCTTGTCAGTGGACTGCGATGCGAATGATAGCCCACGCCAACAGCAATAGTAAGCCAATAGTCGCGAACGGCCAAAGCAGGACTGTGGCAGTTAAAACTATCACTTGGGCGATCGGGTCCGAATGGCCCTTTACAAAAGCTTTGACGAAGCCGAGGCTCGCTACCCAAAGAACAATTGCACTTCCGAGGAGAACGAATCCCGCTCGCAGGAGACGGTGCAATCCTGATCGTGCCTCAAGATCGTCATCGGGCTCGCGGGCAGCCCGTGCACTACGCCATCCAAACGCGGTCAGCATCGCGGGCAATCATTATACAGCCGCGAGTTCTCCCGACGGCTCCGGTTGTAATTCAGAAAACCAGAAAGATACAGCCCTGGATCCGTGCTGCTGATAATGCTCAAGGCGTGCACGGCCTTCTGTCACGGTAGGAATATGCCCGGCCGGAATCCACCAGAGGCAATAGTGGGGGACGTTCATTTTCTCGAACCATTTCTGACGGTCCCGAAACACATCCAGGTGCTGCCGAGAACGATAAACAAAATTCTTGAGTGCCTCCACGGAGAGCCAGACGGACATGTTGACGATGACAAATGGATCGTCGTTGTACGCAATCTCGGTTGCATTGCCTGATTCCGATTGCAGGCGCCACACGAAACCGGGACTACCCTCGGCTAAGCTGTTGACGGGGTCGAGTTGCGCCACA
>JAFARV010000263.1 GCA_019245255.1 Acidobacteriaceae bacterium
CGCGAGACGGTTCGCGCCATGTACGCCGGTACAAGCCACTTCACCGGCAGCGAAGAGACGCGGCAAGCTGGTCTGCCCGAACAGGTCAGTACGCACGCCGCCCATGGCGTAGTGGGCTGCGGGGCGGACGGGAGCGGCCGTTTGTTCGAGATCGAAGCCGTACTCGAAACATGTCCGGTAGATACGCGGAAACCTGTCGCGAACAAAGCCGCGCGGCAAGTGTGTAAGATCGAGAAACGCGGTGGGCTCCTCGCTCGCACGCAGTTCCATCACGATGGAGCGCGAGACCACATCACGCGGCGCAAGTTCCTTCAGTGGATGGTATCGCTCCATGAAGCGTTCGCCGCTTCCGTTGCGGAGGTATGCGCCTTCACCACGCAGTGCTTCGCTGAGCAAGAACCTGGGCGCATTCGGAATGTAGAGCGCGGTGGGATGGAACTGTACGAACTCGATATCGGAGATGCAGGCGCCGGCGCGGAATGCGCAGGCGACACCGTCGCCAGTGGCGACGTCCGGATTGGTCGTGTTTTCGAAAACGCGGCCAAGACCGCCGGTAGCGAGCAGCACGCCGCGCGCTTCGACGAGAACGACGGAGCGTGTCGTTTCATCGAACGCGGCAACTCCGACGACGCCATCATCGTTCACGAGCAGATCGGTAACAGCGGCAAAACTTTGAAATGCCACATTCTCAAAAACACTCGCACGAACGCGCAGCGCCCGAACGATTTCACGGCCAGTCGAATCGCCATGAGCGTGCAAAATACGGTTACGGCTGTGTGCGCCTTCGCGACCGAGCAGGAACTCGGCACCTTCACGATCGAAGTGCGTGCCGAATTGAATGAGCTCCTCAATCGCATTCGGTCCTTCTTCGACCACGGTGCGCACGGCCTCAACATCGCACAGCCCGTCACCCGCGACAAGGGTGTCCTGTTCGTGCAGTTCAATGTCGTCGTCATCGCTGAGCGCGGCGGCGATGCCCCCCTGCGCGTATTCAGACGAGGACTCGCGTAAGCTGTCTTTCGCAATGATCAGAACACGGCCTGCTGAAGCGAGTTCAATGGCCGCACGGAGCCCGGCAACGCCTGCTCCTACGACGATGAAATCGGTTCTGACACGTTGGACCGGGCCAATGATGTCCTCATGGTACAACGAGATCACATGCCAAGCTTTGAGGTTCGGACAGCGCAGCACACGTATCCGAGCGTGATCGAGCGGGGCATTCTGCGCCGTGTGAAAGAATACGTTCCGGAGAAGGCGGGCAAATTATTTCTCGTTACGACCGAAGACGTCTGGCGGCTTCACGGCAGTGTTGTTCAGCAGCAATTCGATGACAAACTGAATGTGCTGTTCTTTCCGGGCGGCGAAGTAAACAAGCGGCTGTCTTCGGTTGAGAAGCTTGCAGAAGAAATGATCGCGCTTGGAGCGGATCGCACCAGCCTTGTGATCGGCTTCGGCGGAGGAATTGTCACCGACGTCAGTGGCTTTCTCGCGGCGATCTTCATGCGCGGCATTCCGGTGCTGCAGATACCGACCACGCTGCTGGCGCAGGTGGACGCGGCGGTCGGGGGCAAGACCGGAGTGAACCTGATCATCGGAAAAAATTTAATTGGCAGTTTTCATCAGCCGCTGGCAGTGTTGATTGATCCTGAGGTGATTCGCACGTTGCCGGAACGCGAGTACCGCGCCGGGCTGTTCGAAGTAATCAAGTGCGGCGTTATCCGAGATCGGGCGCTCTTCGATGTTTTTGCGCACTCGGCGGAGGCGGTACTAGCGCACAACAGCGAAGTTGTGGATCAACTGATCGCGGCGGCTGTGCGCATCAAAGCGGAGGTCGTCAGCGCGGATGAGCGCGAAGGAGATCTGCGGCGCATCTTGAACTTCGGGCACACCATCGGGCATGCAATCGAAGCAGAAACAGCATATGTGCGGCTGCTGCATGGCGAGGCGATCGCGTGGGGTATGCTGGCCGCGACGCGGCTAGCGGAGTTTGTCGGCATCCTCCCTCAGGATGATGCGGGCCGGATTGGCAACGTGATCTGCCGCTTTGGCCCGTTACCGTCTATACGCGATCTTAACCCGGACAGTCTTATGCAGCGGCTGGCAAGCGATAAGAAGACGCTCGAAGGCAAAGTGCATTTTGTGCTTCCCACTCGGATAGGGCAAGTGAAGATACAGTCCGGGATTGCCTCGGATCTGATCCGGCAGGCGATTGTGGATACCCTGCAGTGAAGGTGGTGACAGGAACGGCGGCACCGCACGCCGGAAACGAAGAGCAAGCGGCGCGTTGGGTTCAGGCGATGTTTGCGCGAGTAGCACCGCGCTACGACTTGCTGAATCACCTGCTGTCGTTCAACGTTGACAAAGGCTGGCGGCTGGCGCTAGCCGATGCGCTTCGACCGGCTTTGCGGCGGTCGGATGCGAAGGTGCTCGACCTGTGCTGCGGAACGGGCGATGTGCTCTTCGATTTGCAAGCCATTTCGAAGTCGCATGTGATGGGCGCTGACTTCTGCCATCCCATGCTTACCACTGCGCGTGCGAAGGCAGAGAAGCGCGGATTCTCTCCCCTGCTGTTCGAAGCGGACGCGCTGCGGCTTCCGCTAGCGGACGAGTCTCTTGATGCAATCTCGATTGCGTTTGGATTCCGCAATCTGGCGAACTACCAGGCGGGACTCGATGAGCTGCGGCGCGTGCTCCGGCGCGGCGGTCTGCTCGCGATCCTCGAATTTTCGCACCCGCGGGGATGGCTAACCCGGACCGCTTACGGATTTTATTCGCGACGGCTGCTGCCTGCCATCGGCGGGCTGCTATCGGGATCGCGGGATGCTTACACGTATCTGCCGGATTCCATCGCGCGTTTTCCCAATCCCGATACGCTTGAACGAATGATTGAAGCGAGCGGTTTCGGTGATGTGCGTTACCGGCTACTTACGGACGGCATCGCGGCTCTGCACGTGGGACAGAAGAGTTAGTTGATTTTACGCAGGAGCTTGACGCTTCCGTCCGCGGCGATTTCGCGATAATGGGTCGCAAGATACGGCTCGATGATCAGCTCGTCCGGTTTAGGTGCCGTGTAAGCAGGAAAGACCGTCTTGAATCCCTCACCGTTGAATCCTGTGTCGAGCAGCACGTAAGGGACCTGCTGCTTGTCCAGCTCGGCGATAACTTCCTGGAATTGAGCTCGAGTGTTGTAACGGTACATCAGGATGCTGTAACGGGTTGGGTTTCGTACGCGCGCGGCAAAGTAATAAATCGGCTGATACGGATATACGAACATGCGCTCCTCTGGCCGCACGTACTGCTCGACGAGATTGAGCCCGGGCAGCGTGTTGTGGGCAAACATAAGACCCGCGCGTGTCTGCAAGGGAACGGTCGCGCCCAGTGCCCAGCAGATGGCAATACCAGCGTGGATGAGAAGAGCGAGGGAAAGCAGAAACAGGATTCGCTTAGAGGGTGCGCTCGCGCGGCGCTCGCAAACGCTGAGTAACACGGTGATGAGAATGATTCCACCGGTTCGAATGTGAGTCAGATCGGCCCGATGGAACTCCGCGAGGAACATTGCGATTCCGACGCACCAAAACGGAAGAAGCCGCGGTGTGAAAAGATCGCGAGCCCAGCACCACGCAGCAGCAGCGAGAGCAAGGGGCAGAGCGGCAACGGAAGCATAGGTCCCGGCACAAGCCGCGGTGAGAATACCGGCAACGGCCATGGAATGCGTCGGATGGAACAGAGTGTAGCGGGTGCGGACGAAGCTCCACAGGGGATCACCATACGGAACCCGGTTCACCGAGCCGTATGACGTGAGTACCCATTTCAGATTGGCCCAAACATCAGGCAGAGCATGAGCGCGCCAATAGATGAGTGCGACGGAACCCATCACGCACGCGAAGCCTGCACAGACTGACGCCACTGGGAGGCATGCCCGATGACGATAGCGAACAATCGCGAATACAACTAAGCCGATGCCCACATAGGCTCCGTCGGATTGCAGGCAGCAGGCTGTTATTGCCGCGAGTGCGCCTGCCATGAAGAGTGCCGGTTTCTTCTCAGAGTGGCTGAGCAGGGCAAGCGTGGCGAGCATGAGGACTGTCGCATCGTAGTGCGGGCTGTTGAGCGTCAGCCACGGAATGCCGGTGATGACGATAAAAGCGGCCGCAAAGTAGCCCCGGGCGCCGAGGCGACGCGACAGATGCAGGGACAGCAGTCCGATGGCGACACCGGTGGCGAGCAGCACGGATCTGGCGGTAAGAAACGAGACACCAAAAAGCCTGAACCATAGCGCGAGCCATACGAACGAACCCGGTCCGGCGGGCTCAACGAAATCGCGGCCCGGGAGTTCGCCTCTGAGCACCCGCTCGGCGCCGTGCAGAAAAGTGCCCTCGTCGACGGTGCCCGTGACAACGCGGACGAACGCGAGTAGAAAGATTGCACTGATGACGGCGAAAGAAACGTAGGGCATGACGGCCCGGACGCGGCAGCTCATCAAGAACGAAGTCGAGGGCAGGGCGGGCAAATCTCAGACAAAACCGCAATCGCGGCCCTATGCAATTGTCGGGTGACGCCCTGAAACGTTCAACTTCCCGTTTGCAAGTGATCTGCCCAGAGCGCTAGCGAACGGGTGTTTTGAGTCTCCGCTGCTCCGTACAATAAAACAATGGGAGATTGGCAGCAATTTCTTAACCGCGACCCCCAGATCTGTGGGGGCGAACTCTGCGCGACAGGCACCAGGATTCCAGTTACGGTTATTCTGGATAGCCTCGGCGAGGGTTCCACAGCAGAAGCGATTCTGACGAGCTACCCGTCCCTCAGGCCCGAACACATCCAGGCATCCTTAGCTTATGCCGCCGAGTTGGCCCATGAAGAGCGCTTGTTGCCGCTCAGGGCCTCGTGAAGTTCAAGGTTGACGAGAACCTGCCCACCGAACTGGTTGCTGACCTCCGGAAGCTCGGGCACGACGCAGCCACGGTATTCGATGAAGGCTTGACCGGCGTGACCTATCCGGTTCTAATCGAAGCCGCCTCTAAAGAGAACAGAATTCTGCTCACCCTAGACAAAGGCATCGCGAACCTAGAACAATATCCGACAGAGAAACACTCCGGCATCGTTTTGTTTCG
>JAFARV010000268.1 GCA_019245255.1 Acidobacteriaceae bacterium
CTCCGCCTTCGCGGTACCAGCTATCTGCGATAGCGAGCTTGGCCTTGGCCATGTACTCGCTCGACTCATAGGTGTTCATGAGTGTCTGAAGCGATAACCGGGCGACCTCGTATCTTCCGTGCTCAATGTCCTTCATCGCGGTATCGAAGAGGATTTTGTCGGGTTGCCGCGTGTCCTTCGCGATCGGATTCTCGTACTTCTTATGAATGCACGATGTAAGAAGCCCGACAGCACAGGCGACGGTCAGCGCCCGCTTCGGCAAATGGAAACCTAAAAACATGTGGTCTAGACCTTTACTGATATAGCTTCTTCGGCCGTGCGGTGCAGCTCACGGACGGCTTCGGCCGGGTTCGGCGCCTGAAACACTGACGTTCCCGCGACAAACCAGTCGACGCCCGCCTGCGCAAGGCCGGCTATGTTTCCTGAATCAACACCGCCATCGATCTCGATAGCGAACCTGAAGCCACGCTGCTCACGCCATCGGCGCAATTCGCGAACTTTGCTTAACGAGTTGGGGATGAACTTCTGACCCCCGTACCCGGGATTGACGCTCATGACGAGTACGTAGTCGGCTATTCCGATGACATTTTCAAGTAGCATTACCGGGGTATGCGGGTTGATGACGACTCCAGCTTTGGCGCCATGGTCCTGGATCATATGCAGCGTGCGGTCCAGATTGCGGCAGACTTCGTAGTGGACGCTCACGCAGTCGGCACCCGCCTTGATGAACAAAGGAGCGTAGGTGTCCGGATCGTCAATCATCAAATGATGGTCCAATTTCAAATTTGTGAAACGCCGCAGTGCCTCGGTGATTGGCGTTCCCATCGTGAAATTCGGAACGAAGTGACCGTCCATGATGTCGATGTGCAGCATCCTGGCGCCACCCTCTTCGACACGGCGAACATCCTCACCCAAGCGAACAAAATCGGCAGCGAAAATGGACGGGACTATCTGGAGCACAACGACTCTGCTAAGTGTATGTCCCAGCTCGGAGCGCAGACTCTCACCCTAGCCGGCACTTTGTGCGGAAACTCCTTGATATTAACACGGTTTCTGGGCTTTCCAGCAGGGCTCCAGTACCAGGCGCGCCGCATAGAATCCATCGCCTTCATGGCGACCGGGGACGCGCCAAACGTCCGTTTCCACGCGCAGCCCGCGCACACCATCAAGCGCAGCTGCAATGACACCTTCGTTTTCTTCGCGTTGCAGCGAACAAGTGGCGTAAACGAGCTTGCCGCCGGGTGCAAGCACGTTGGCAGCCTCGCGCAGAATCGCTACCTGCTTGCTTTGAAATCTCCCCAAATCCTCCTTCTCGACGCGCCACTTGATCTCGGGGTTCCGGCCAAGTGTTCCCGTTCCCGAACAAGGCGCATCGATAAGGACCCGATCGAATTTGGGTTCGAACGGTAATTGTTGCGTTGCGTCCAGAACGACACGCGGGCAGACAGAAGGGATACTGGTGATTCTTCTGGTGCTGATATCGCACGCGACCGCCAACCTCAAAGGCGTTTCAAGCGCCTGCAGAGTCTTGTTGCCGGGAGCCGCGCAGAGATCGAGATAGGTCAGTCCGGGCATGAGCTCGAGGAGCGGTACGATTGCCTGCGAACTGATGTCCTGGAGACGCATGCCCGCTGGGGGCTGTCCTGTCAGCCGGAAGCACTTCTCAACCGATGTCGGCTCAAAGTGTTTGGGATCCGCTTCCGCATCCGCGGTTGCCATCCTCACATAGCGGCGTGGCTCTTCTAGAGCCGCCTCCGCGATGCGCTCGGCTGCTTCCCGCCCGAAATGCGCGTCCCAGGAAGCCAAGAGCCATTCCGGACAGGAAAGCCGGGTGGACCTGTCGGGCCATTGAACCGGCTGGCGATTGACTTTTCGTAGAATCGCGTTTACCAGGCCCGAGGCAGACCGTGCTTTTCCTTTTATCCACTCCACAGAGTCGTGAACGGCGGCATGCGCCGGGACCCGCTCGAGGTAACGGAGTTGGAAAACAGCGGCACGGAGGGCAATCAAAACAACTTGGTCGAGGCGCGAGGGATCCCTACGCGCAAAGTACCCGATGAGGAAATCGAGCTGTTTCTGGAATCGGAGAGAGCCAAATACAATCTGGTGCGCCAGCGCGGCGTCTCTGGGGTCAAGCGGCACGGCGTTGCTGAGCAGCGCGTCGCTTGCGTAAGCGCCTGAAGCGACCTCGTACAGAACGTCAAAAGCGACCTGGCGCGATGGAGAAATGAGCCGAGTCAAAACCTCGGTCCTTCGAAACGAACAAGTGGTTATGTGGTTGTGTTTGTTGCGTATAGGTTTGGGACGCATTTGCGTGGACGACCTTTTGAGGGAGGTGTGGGGGAATCCGGGCGGGGCGGTGAGGGAAGGGGCTGGAGCGTGACGGCGAGGCCCATGCTTGCGAGCCGTTTGGTGAGACGCTTGACGGTGCGCTCGCGATGAAGAAGATCGAAGTAGCTGGCTCCGAGTTCGCGATAGGGTACTTGGTCGCGCAGCATGCAATAAATAATGCGGACGATTTGATGAGCGACCGCGACAATGGCCGCTTTCTGCCCCAGGCGGGCGCGTAGTCGCACGAAGAGTCCGTTTAGGTAACTCTCCTTGGTGTGGCTGCTAGCCCAGGCGCTTTCCGTCAAGGCGCGTCGCAAGCAAGGATTGGCTTTGCAGGTGTGGCTGTGCTTGCGCTTGCCCGCACTCTCGTTGTTACCAGGACACAGGCCAGCCCAACTGGCCAGATGGTCTGCATCTTCAAAAGGCGTGCTGTCGGCGCCCAGCTCGGCGACGATGGTCCAGGCCGTGATCTCATCCACTCCCGGAATCGTGCACAGCAAAGCCAGCACCGCCACATGCTCAGTGAGGCGGGAGCGAATTTCGCTTTCCAGTTGGCTGACTTGGGCTTCGAGGAATTCCAAGTGTGCCAGTAGACGATCGAGCAGGAAACGATGATGATCGGTGAAGTAGCCCTGCAAGGCCAGCTTCAACTCCTGCTTATGCAGGCGCAAACTGCCGCGCGCATATTCGGCCAGAAACGCCGCCTCCGTCCGGCCCTGACGCAGGTCGCGCAGAATCGACCGCCCGGTCAGGCCGAAGCAATCGCTCACCACCACGCCGAGCTTGAGGTTGGCGTCTTCGAGCAGCTTCTGAATGCGGTTGCGCACGCGGCTGTTTTCCTGCTGCAGCTTGAGCCGGTAACGCACCAGGTCGCGCAACTGGCGCACCCAAACCGGCGGCACGAAACTGGGCTTGACTTTATTCTGCTGCAGCAAATCCGCAATGCGCTCGCTGTCCTTCTGATCGGTTTTATGACCAGCTTGTGCTTTCACCCACGCCGGGTTCAGCAGAACTAACTGAAAATGCGGTTCCAGGATGTTCCACACCGGCTTCCAATACACGCCGGTGGATTCCATCGCAACGTGCGTCACCTTGCAGGCATGCAGCCACAAGCGCAATCGATGCAGGTCTTTGGTAAACGTGCCGAAAGTTCGCTTGCGCACGCTGGTGCCTTGATCGTGGCTCACCATCACGCAGGCGACTACGCTCTCTTTATGGACATCCAGTCCACAGCAACGGGGATATACTACAGCCATCTTTGTCTCCTTTGCCGCGAGCGGACGGGACGCTGGGAAATATAGGATCTTCCTTCACGTGCTCTCCGCCTCGCGGCGGAGGCGACATTCCGTTGTGCCAGATACATAAGGCTCGTCCCAGATCACATTCACAAACGGGCTTTAACGCACCAGACCAGTACCGACCTTCGGTCCTCCCGCGACAGCGCTAGCATACCTCCTAACGCCCGTTTTATCCCCCATTGTGGCCGCAGGCCATGCGCCATTCACAA
>JAFARV010000446.1 GCA_019245255.1 Acidobacteriaceae bacterium
CTGTGAATCAGTTGTAAAAGCCAAGGAGCACCGACCACCATGAGTATCGTCAATACGGCGCCAAGCACACAGCCATAGAACAGCACACCCGGCAGCCATTCGACGTTGCCAGAACGCCGCCGTTCGTTTTCATAGGCGGGGGTGAAAGCCAGCGAAAAAGCTCCAAACATAAAGCTCGCGAGCGCCAGGGGAAACTGCTGCAGTCCGAAGTAGGCGTCCGTAACTGCCGACAGTCCGAACTTTGCCGCGATGAACGCCTCTCGTGCAAAGGCCGACAGCTTAAAGATACCGCCGGTCGCCACCGATATGATCAGAAGAGCGGCGGGGCCGGAGCCATAGCGATAGAGTTTCTTTAGAAATCGCATGTGAATCCTCAGGCGTTCAAACGCGGCAACATGTACGAGCCGGTCATTTCCAAGTGGTACGAGGCGTGTGAATCCGCGGCGTCCTGAGACTTGACCTGGTTCAATACCAGACCAACCACATTGGCGCGTGCGCGAGACAGAACCGATATGGCATCCGTTACCTCTTTCGCATCCGTTTCGCCCGCCTTGGTCAAAAGCAATACGCCATCGGCGACTCCCGCCAATTCTTGTGCTTCCGAGGCAGCGAGAACCGGAGGCGCGTCCACGATGACCAAATCGAAGTCAAGTTGAGTTGCACAATCGAAGTTGCCGTAGCCCAAAAGGCTGGCCAGTACCGCCGACGCTCTCGTACTGATGAGATCGGCGGCGGTTCGCGACATCCGCCCAACCGGCATCAGAAATAATCCCGGGTGCGGCGACCGGATGATTGCGTCGCCGCACGACGCTGTGCCCTTGAGAACGTCAGCGAAACCAACGGGGCTGGCGACCTTGAATATACTGTCGACGGCTGGACGGTGGAAGTTGGCATCCACTAACAGCACCCTCTTGCCCGTCTGCGCATAGGCGAGCGCCAACTGGGCCGCGGTGGTCGACTTGCCTTCCCCCGGCACTGCGCTCGTGATTACGAGGTTTCGAATCGGCCGATAACTGCTCACGCCGTTGAGCGTCGCACGCAGCTTCCGAATCGCCTCCCTATAGGCTGCATTCAGCTTGGCCGAACGAGCGGAATCCTCCGCAAGAAGGCCCTTTTCGGGGAAAACACTTGACAGAGCTTTGGTGTAGGGTATTTCGGCAAGCACGTCAAGGCGAAGTTGACTTGCCGCCTCTTCCCCATCGGCGAAGCTGTTGCTGAATAAACTAGCCAAAACCGCGATGAGGACACCCAGAATGCTGGACAGAATCACCGCCACAGGCACATTGATCAACAGCTTCGGGAAAACGGGTTCGTGCGGCGCCAACGCCTGCGCGGCGAGCAGCACCGTGGCGTTCTGGAACTGCTGATTAATGCCGGCCAGCCGGGTTCGAGTTGCGAGATCGTCGTAGATCTTCTTGTCATTCTCCGCCTCGCCCTTGAGTTGTTCATACTGGTAAGTGCGAGCTTTCAGGCTGTCCGCTTCCGCCTTGGTCTGTTGGAGGATGCTGAACAAGCGTTTCTCTCGCCCCAGCGCCTGCTCGTAATCCGCCGCGGAGCGCTCTTTGGCCCGTCCTTTGAGTTCGTTGACCTGGGCTTCCACTTCCTGTACTTGTTTTTGTGCCTTCACGTATTCCGGATGGCCCTCGGCATAATACGAACGCACAGAAGTGAACTGCTGACGCGCCACATTTAGTCGCTGGAGGGCTTCGCTCAACAGGGGATCTTGCGCCGCCGCCTGCGCCGCTTGGGCGGAGGCAAGCGTATTAGAGTTGCCAACCTGCGCCAGGATGGCTTCGCGACGGATCCGTTCGTCCTGGGCCGCCGTAAGATCCGTATTCAACTGGCCCAGGCGAGCACTCAGGATAGTGACCCGCTGCTCCGGATCTACCATGTTCAGTTCTTTTTCATACTCGGCCAATTGCTTGGCAGAGGCTTGCATCTTCAAGTGCAACTCGGACATGTCCTGCGAAACCAGCGCAGAGAGCTTTTCATATGAGCTTTTTCCGGTATCGTTGGCGTGTTCGGACAGGGACTGCGCCACCGCATTGGCCACATCGGCGGCCAGTTTCGGATCGTGAGCGCGGTAAGAGATGCGCATCAGATAAGAGCTTGGCACACGCGTCACTTTAAGAGAATGCAACACGATTGGCGCTGCGCCGTTCTGCTCCGGAGCTGCGGTCGCGTATTTGCCACTGGAAATTGACCGTGAAAGAATTTTGAAAAATGACCTGTCCAAGTCGACGCTGGGGTTTTTCGATTTCACGGGGAGCAGCTTGTACCGTTCAACCACCGGTCGGAGGACGGGATCCGATAGGGCCAACTCAATCTCTGTCGCTATAATCTGGTCCATATCGTCGACCGAAGAAACCTGGGATGCCTCCTGGCCCACCACACCTCCCGCGGTGTGACGCTCGACTTTGACCGTAGCTGTGGCTTCGTAAACCTTTGGAACAAAGAACTGAAAGGCAACGGCAGCGAGGATTGCAATTGCAACGAATGCCATTATTTTCCATCGCTGTCGGCGTATGATCTTGATAAATTGGGACAGAGAGGCGCTGCCGTCAATAGGGCTCGCGTCGGTCAACGCAGCAGAAGCCGCGGGCACGGGAATCTGGACGGGAACTGGCTTCGGAGCAGGGCAGGGAGCAATCTTGTTCGGAATGTTGGCTTCCCGCACCAGCTCCTTCGATCCTGAATACGGGATGGCGTGAGTTAATTCCAGAACCTTCTCCTCTACGGGCGGCGGCGTTGCCGCTTCGTCGTTATCCAGAAACACAAGTTCGGTGCCGCCAATACGAATCTTGTCTCCGTGTTGCAAGAACTTCTCGCGTATCGGGACCCCATTCACGAAAGTACCGTTTCGGCTACCGAAATCCATGATCCGGAACGACTCATTGTCGGCCTTCACGGCGCATTGCTTGCGGGACACGGCTTCGTCGCTTAAACAGACCTCACATATTGCTTCGCGGCCGATCAGGATCTCGTCTTTATCCAGCCAGACGATCGCACCCCTGTTGGCGCCGGCAATAGTCACCAGCCTGGCTTCGATGCGCGGCTTGCGCCTTGCCTGACCCAGGCGGGTCATGTACGCCTTTCGCTCCTTCGGAGGAATGATTAGCGTGAGACATTCCAAATTCTTCTTGGGAACCTCGGGGCAAGCTTCCTGTTCATTCATAGCTTGTTGACCGCGGACCGACTCATCTTTTGATTCCGTGCCGATCATGATTTCCTCCTTGCAGTTAGCGAACTCCTTGCAGTTAACGAACTCCTTGCAGTTAGGGCACCACTCCGTGTGTGAGAACCACTTGGCTCAAACCGGTCATGCCCTTCAGAATTGTGGCGAGGTGAGGCCCGCGGCTTGCAGGAACATAGAGAATATCGTTTGCCTGTAGCGGAACATCAGCCGCTTTCCTGCGCATTATGTCTTGCAGCGGGATCGCGATTTCCTGGCGCTGCTGGGCTCCTGCGATCATGCGATACACATAGGCTTGTTTCGCGCTGTCGGGGAGAATCCCTTGCGACAGAGCCATCGCTTTGAGCACGGACGAGCCTTCGGCATCGTTGATTCGATAAAGGCCCGGCAATTTTACGTTGCCAGTCACAAACAGTTTGGCAGCCTCGGGAACCCGTACTTCTTCACCACCGTGCAGGGCAATATTCAGTTTCGGGTCCTCCCCGGAGAGCAAGTCCTTGATCGGGATCGAAGTGGAGTTTCTATTCCCCGTAGTCTTGTCAAAACTCGACACTATGACCTCAGCTCCAGCATCGGGAGCCACTCCGTGAGCCCGCGCGATGGCATCCAGCAACTTGAGAGCGCCAGTTGCCTGGATGATGACCGGAATGTTTACAGCTCCCGCCACTGTCACCTGGCGACTCTTGTATTCGAGCACCGCCGCCGAGACGATGGGAGCTACCAGAATGCGGTCGCGGATCAAGGCATCGGAAACCCGATTCGCGATGGCGGCAGGCGCCAGTCCCATAACAGATACGGGCTTAGGGACCAGAGGTATCGATATGTTGCCGTCATTCGAGACCCGATAGCTACGGGTGAATTCGGGCGAGCCGGTAACGGAGATGTAAACAAGGTCACCCGCACCCACCGGTTCATCGCCGAGGTTGTTCGTCCATACCTGCGAACTTTGGGTTGAATCGCTTGCTGGCGCAGGTGTGCTGGGCTCGGACTGGGCGGCCGCCCAA
>JAFARV010000467.1 GCA_019245255.1 Acidobacteriaceae bacterium
TTTTTTAAGAATCCTTTTGCAGATCTCAACGGCGCGCGCACTGCGCCATTAAAGATTGACAAGGCATTACTCAGTCCGGTACCAGGTGCGCGCAACGGGTGGCTGGTCGCAATCGGGTTGTACGTGTTTATGGCATTCTTCGCCATCGGGCCCGGTGTGTGCGTGTGGCTGGCGCTTTCCGAGCTGATGCCGACGCGCATTCGATCGAACGGCATGAGTATCGCGCTGGTGATTAATCAGGTAGTATCGACGACACTCGCGGCCATCTTTCTGCCGGTCGTCGGCGACTACGGATACTCGACGATATTTTTCCTGTTTGCGGGGTTTACGGTGATTTATTTCGTCACTGCGGTGTTCTTCCTTCCCGAAACGAAGGGGAAGACGCTGGAGGAGATTGAAGAGTATTTCGAAGGTGTGACGACGTAACCGGCTGCAGGTCTTGTCGCCGGCAATTGTGCCATGTCACCCGTGACTTCGGCTTAACGCCCCTTAGACTGTGCAAATGTACTGAGAAGTACTTCCTGGAAGCCGCACTACTAAGGTAGCCAGAACGCCGCTAGTGACCGGGATCAAGAGCGGCTTCATCCTTTCCGGAGAGGGGGCAAGGGCTTCCTCTCCTCCTCCAATATCCTTTCCGCTTACATCACCGGACGTTGTCGTGAGAGAACCCCGGGCGCACTGTCACTACCGTTAGGGATCATACATTAATCGTGTCACTTCTAGCTCATCTGCGCCGTCGCGGCATATCTTTTCAAGTTGCAATTCTCGCAGCAATCCCGAGCATTGCTCTCCTGGGACTTAGCGCGGCGGGTTGTTGGACGCGGCTCGAAGCATATCGGCAGTTGGACTCGTTCAAGACTGTCGCTCAACTGTCCGTCCGGCTCGGCGAAGCCGTTCATGAGTTGCAGAAAGAGCGCGGTTCGTCCACGCTTTTCCTCGCCGATCGAAACCAAGAACGCCGAGCCAATCTGGATCGGCAACGAGCCGCGACCGATCATCGCATTCAGGATCTTACGAGCTTCCTTGAGGCCCAGGATTCCCGCCTATCGAAAATCGGACTCGAGGAAGCACTGAGGCCAGTGCATGAACTGACGGGCTTATTGAGCGCCAAGCGGCACGCCATTGACGAGGCCTCTATTTCCGGGACTCAAACAGCCGATTTCTTTGCAGAGCGAATCGCTGCGTTATTGGATGTTACCGAATCGCTCAGCGCGCTTAGTCCGAGCCCTGGTCTGGCGCGCGAGGTAAACGCCTATACTGCGTTTCTTCGGGCGAAAGAGTATATGGGTCGGGAGCGTGCGATTTTAAACAATGTCCTGAGCGCGGATGCATTCGCGGACGGCCTGTTCGAAAAGGCTGTTTCGATTGTTTCAACACAGGACACTTACCTGCACAACTTTGCGACATCGGCTACGGCCTCTGAGATAGAACTGCTGAAAGCAACCGTCACAGGGAGCGAGGTGGAGGAAGTTGCCCGTATTCGCCAGGTTACTTTCTCGAAGGCCAACAGCGGACACTTTGGGATTGATTCTAGCCATTGGGCCAAGGTGATGACGTCAAAAATCGATTTGATGAAGGTTGTGGAAGATCAAATCGCGCAGCATGTAAGCGGATCCGCCGCTGCTGAGCAGGGCGCCGCCGAGTCAGGATTGTTGGTTTACGCCGGAATAGCGTTTTTCACGCTTGCGGCGAGCATTGGTTTGAGCGCATTGGTCCTGCGCCGTCTCAACGACAGCTTACAGACGACAATGTCGCACTTACTTTCAAGTGCCGACAGTGTCGCCCAGGCCGCGAACCAGATATCATCCGCCAGCGACAGCCTGGCGCAGGGTACAACGGAACAAGCCGCATCGCTTGAAGAAACGTCCGCCTCAACTCAGGAGATTGATGCGGGTACGCAAAACAATCGTAAACAGTCCCAGCGCGCCGTGGGTGCGGTGACGACAGCCAAGAAACACATTCAGGAAGGCCAGGAGGTCTTGGCGCAGACGTTGAATTCGATGAAGGAGATCATTGCGTCCGGCCAGAAGGTGTCCAACATCATCAAACTGATCGACGACATCTCTTTCCAGACCAACATCCTGGCTTTGAACGCAGCGGTTGAGGCAGCACGCGCCGGTGAAGCCGGTCTCGGGTTTGCTGTCGTTGCTGAGGAAGTGCGGAGCCTGGCTCAGAAATGCGCTCAGGCGGCAAAAGATACGGAAGCGCTGATCGGGGAGTCATCAGCCAAGAGCGCTGAAGGCGCAGCCAAGGTGAACGACGTAGCCGTGCTCTTCCAAAAAACGACCGAAAGCATGGAACAAGTGAAAGCGGCAACCGAGCAGGTTCATGTCAGTAGCGACGAACAAGCTCGCGGAATGCAGCAAGTTACGAGAGCGCTTCTTCAAATGGAGCAAGTAACACAAACCAATGCCGCAAATGCCGAAGAAAGTGCCGCGGCAAGTCAATCGTTGAAAGCTCAATCGCAGTCCCTTCGAGAGGTCGTTCGGGAGCTGCAAACACTCGTCGACGGAAGCGATGCGGTCGCGGCGGCAAGCCGATAGAACAGGCGATCGCTACAAGATCGGCGAGTTGTCGCCCAGCATAGCGTGGCGGATGAGCTTAATGGGCACTCCGCCTTGTTTTATGAATTCGTTGTGAAACTGCTCCAGCGAATAGTTAGTTCCCAACTTCTTCCTGTAATCCTCACGAAGCTTCAGAATTTCCAACTTGCCGAGAGTGTAGTAGAGGTACGTGGGATCTGAGGTGCCGCGTTTGGTTTCGAGTTCCGCGTATGTACGCGACATGAAGCCTTCGTGCACGAAGAACTGAACGGCCTGATCGAAGGTCATTTTCCCGGTGTGCATTTGGATGCCGACTATATATCGGCAGTTGCGGAGAAGAGCGTCCATCAGTTGCCCTGCACGCAACTGGGGGCTGCCATTACCATATCCCTCGTCAAGCATCATTTGTTCGGTGTAGTGGGCCCAACCTTCCACGTTGGTATTCGCCCAGATCAATTTGCGGGCTTTTGAGGGGACTTGCTTGAACCAAAGTAACTGGACGTAGTGTCCAGGGTAAGTCTCGTGAATCGCGGTACTCACAATCGTCCCTCGACTGAACGCCTCCATAAATTCTTCAGTGCGTTGAGCAGACCATCCGGGTTCGGGCAGAGTGACATTGAAATAAGCTTCGGTGGCCACCTTTTCGTACGGGCCAGGCGTATCCATGGAAGCCGTAGTCGTGGCGCGCATAAAGGGCGGGGTCTCTTCAAGGATCGGCTTCATTGTGGAGGGAATGGTGATGATGTGGTGCGAGTTGATGAAATCGATGAGACTGCTGAAAGTATTGCGGAAAGCCTGCAGAAGCTGGTCCGCAGGCGGGTGATCCTGTTGCAGCCGCTGAGAGATCTCCTGGGGCGTTTTTGTGGGATCAATCTTTTTGCAAACTTCGCGCAGTGCGTTCTGGTTCGCGTGCAGATTTGAGTAACCGATTTCGAGAAGCCGGTCGAGAGGGATGTCGACCATTTCTTCGTATTCGAGCTTCTTACGATAATTGTCAGTGCCGATACGAAAATCCCCGTGCGAACGGGGTAGCACATCCGATTTCAGCCAGCTTTCGTAGCTCTTGAGCGCGTCGATAACAGCTCCGTTCGTCTTTCTGAACTCGGCAAGGAGGTTCTCATCCTTTACCTTCGCGAATGCTTTCGGAACGTCGTTGGCAAAGAAGCTCTCGTTGCCAGGTAACTGCTCGAGCGCGATCTCGGTGTAAATCTTTGGCGGATTCGAAAGCTGCCGGCGTGCATCGTTCAACAGCTGTGGAATCTGCTGCTCGCGCGAGATAACGTCGCGCATGCGCTCTTCCGGAGGTGCGAAATTTCTGAGAATCAGCGTGAAGATCGAGGCCGTAGCTCCGCTCGAATACAGGTCCGGATTCTTGGTCTGCTGATGAATGTCGACAGAATTTACAAGATCGGCATTGAGATGCGCAATGACGAGATCACGTTCGTCGGATTGGGGTAGTTTCTGGAATTGCGGCAGATACTGACGACTTAGCTCGATGCGCTGTTCAAACCCGCGTTGGGAGAAGTCTTCCAACTGCTTGTCGTAAGGATGATGAAAGCCGGCAATGGTTGCCGCGGTCGGGTTAAGCCGGAAGTAATCATCGAAATACTGATTGACGAGGGAATCGAAGGACTGTGCGGGCGATTGAGCACTCATGAGCATGGCTCCCGCGATCGCGAGGATCGGCGCTTTCATGAGTTCATTGTAGATTCTCAGGTAACATCATCTGAGAACTTGTCCCTCGGATTTCGACCAGAACTCCAGGTGCTGAGAGCTTCAGTGTTCAGCATTCAGCCATCAGGTATCAGCTCAGATTATGAGGGATTTCCGCCAACTGAAGGTATGTCGTCTGGCAGCCCGTTGTGCGCGTTTAACAAAGCTGACCGCTGACGGCTGAAAGCTCTCGTACTAAGCCATTCAAGTTTTCGACGTTGGGATTAAAGCTGCGCTGGCGAGTGCCCTATTTCAGCGTACCGGGATTTCTTTTCCGCTTTCCTGCATAGCACGCAGCACCGCGCGGAGAGTCGCAGGCTCGAGCGCGGCAGCGAAGACCATCACCGCATCAGCGCGTACTTTAGATCGCCAAAGGGCCATCATGTAACGAAGAAGAAAAGGCAAGGAAACGCCCGAAGCGCCGATGGCAGCGGCAGCGACCGTGGGTTGAGAAGACCAGCGCACGAGGAAACCGATGAGGATGGCGTATAGCGCGGCGACACAGGCAAAGATCGCCCAGAATACTCGCGTATTTTCACGGCGAACGGCATCGGTCGCCGCGCGCAAAGCTTCAACATCAACGCCGGCTCGCGTTCCCAGTGCCGCACTTCGCGGAGCGAACTGCTCTAAAACATCATCTATCGTTTTCATTT
>JAFARV010000542.1 GCA_019245255.1 Acidobacteriaceae bacterium
GACGCGGCTACCAGGCGATACTCGGCCATGTTGGCCTGGGTGTTGCCTACTACGACCGCCGTCCCGGGGCGCGTCCCGCCGATCAGGTTCCTTGCCGTTACCTGTGCTGCAAACGCGTTGTTCGCGGCCAAGTCAATCAAACCGACAGAACGAATTGCGGCAGCGGAATAAGGGAGTAAATCACCTGTACGAAAAACAACACGTGATTGTGCACTGCCGGATACCGCCGTACTGACTAAGGACTGCGAACCCGAAAAGCCGGATTCAGCCGAGCCGGGCGCATGAGTAGTGGCCGCAACAAGAAGCAGGTTTTCGTTGTCATCTACGGCCACGTCGCCAAAGTCCCCGCCGTAATAGCCGCCGTCCGGCGCCGGGTCTCCAAAGGTAATCAGGCGGCTCCAGGCGCTCACGGGTTGCCCGGGTGTGCAAAGGAACAGCCCTGGAGCGGTTGTCGCCGTTGGTGGATTACCGGAGGGTTGAATTGTGGTGACGTATTCCCCAAGGGCATTCGATGCGCCGACGCCGATATGGTCAATAGGCAAAGACTGCCCGTTAATGGTTATGGACGACGTTTCAATCGCTTCCGCGAAGGTGCGAGTCACTGCCGGCGGGTTGGCGTCGTAGTTGATATTGATTCGAAATAGCGCGTTCAGGCGGGTGTTTACCGTTTGCCCGTGAAGATAGATGTAGGCCTGACCCGACCCAGACAATGGAGACGCCATCATTACTGCGCCGCTCATATTGCCAACAAGGTTGAGTGCGCCGCCGATAATTCCTCCCTGGTTAGCCGTCAGAACGCGGTAAAATCTGTAGCCGCTCGGGACAGATGCTATCGCCTGGCCGCGGGCATGGCCGGGGGTAAGAAGCGAAACGCCGCCGAGTGTGCCTCCGATCGCTTTGACGAATTCGCGGCGTGTACGCCTTCGACGAGAAGCATCCATGACTTTAGCTCCAATACCGCTGCGTGTGGCAATATACCCTGCCGGGAAACTCCGGATGAGTGTCATACCGTAAGGGCGTCAGTCGCGTTGACATGTGCTGCGCATGTTTTATGCTCAGGACATGTCCAAGATGGCGCTATTCTCGCGAGACCAGAAAGGATGAGGCGCCAAGTGCAATTCCGACCAATAGTGGTATCAGACCGCACATATAGACCGGCTCGTTGGGGATTAGTCCGTGCAGGAAGACCACCAAGCCGATGCCAACGGCAAAAGTGATCAGGCCGCCGATCCGTAACCCCTCGCGCCTGCGAGTGTTCTCGATACGATGCTGCTCACGCATTATTTCAAGCGAGACCTCTCCGCCCGCGCCGCTCGATTCCGCAAGCTTCTTCAACACTTCGCTTCTGTAATACGCTTCCCGCTCGCGGCGGCGTGCTTCTGCCCACTGCGCAACAGCGAACCACGAGAAAACTGAAATGACACAAATGCTCAAGAAAAGCGGTCCTGTCCACATTTGTTGGCTCCTCATTCCGTCTGACCGGACCCGATGCCGGCGGGTTGCGTTTTCTGGACCACTCCTGCTCCGAAAGAAAACGCAACCGCAAGCTCTAGGCCGGTGTCGCACTAAATCAGAACGGAACATGTCTTCGCAAGACGACGACTTGGATGTCGACCGTGTGCTCGCCGGCGATTTGTCGGGATTCGAGGGCATCGTCCGGCGCTGGCAGAAGCCGCTCGTCAATCTGGCGTATCGATTCTGCCGCGATCGGGAACGCGCCGAGGAGATGGCCCAGGAAGCTTTTTTGCGGGCTTATCGCGCACTGCCGCAATGGAGGCGGGAAGCCGCGTTTTCGACGTGGTTGTTCGCGCTTGCCACAAACCTGTATCGGAACGAGCTGCGGCGTATTCCCGTTCCTTGTTCACCTGTGGATGCCGCAGTCGCTTTTTCTGCGCAGGCCGAAATGGATGTACGTTTTGAACAAGCAAGGCGCGATGCCACTGTGCGGCGCGCGGTCGACAGTCTTCCGGAGAAATACCGCAGCTCGCTCCTGCTGTTTTATTTTCATGATATGGATGTGAGTTCCGCGGCCTGTAGTTTGGGCATACCCGAAGGCACACTGAAAGCGCGGCTCGCACGCGGCCGCGTCATGCTTCGCTCCAAGCTGTCTCGCCTGGTTCAGCCCGCCACCCTCAAAACCGCTCCTCAGGAACCGCGCACAACGGACTCGCCGGACTGCTTGCAATCCGGAGCCGGTTCCTGTACTACCTCGGGGTCGCGTCCGGCGGCCTGTGCCGCTCCCAAGGAGGTGTCATGAACCTCGATGAAATTGACCGCATTCTGAGCTCTGAGGAGAACATTGTCCCCTCGTCAGGTTTTACGGAATCGGTTCTGCGCGCCGCCCAAGAACGCGCGGCTGCCCCACAGCCCATCCCGTTTCCCTGGAAACGCGCGCTGGCCGGAATCGCCGCCTGGGTGACTATTCTGTGCACGTTCCTGGCTCAACTAGCCCGGCCGGCAGCGCAGGCGCCGTCCGCGTGGGTTAACAACGCGATTGTCTGGCCGCTGCTGGCCTCACTGGTTTCTCTTGCGGGGCTGCTCTGGACTAAGCGGCTGATGTCGAGATAAGCAGCAAAGCTTCGACTACTGCTTGGTGGCCACAGCAAGCACCGTCTCAAAGTGTGGAGCTTCGGGCTGCCGATGGACCACCGCCGAATATAAATCCACGAACCCGGCACGCTCGAGAAAACGCCGAAGTTCCACCTCAGTAAACCCGAGCCACACGTCCGCGTACATCTCGCGCGCCTCTTCAAACTGATGACGCAGCAGATCGAGAATTGCGAGGCGGCCTCCGGGTTTCCGAATGCGCCACGCCTCGTCAATCGCGCGTTGGGGATGTTGCGCGTGATGCAAAGACTGGCTGAACAATGTGAGATCGACTTGCGCATCAGCAAGAGGCACGGACTCGAGATCGCCCAAGCGGTATTCCAGGTTGGAAAGTCCGTGCCGCCGTGCCAGGTCTGAGCCGAATTCAACCATTTTCGGGGAGTT
>JAFARV010000886.1 GCA_019245255.1 Acidobacteriaceae bacterium
GGCGTACGAGCTGAAAATGGATCCACTCGCATTCCGCCTTAAGAACTATGCCGAGACCGATCCTGATAAGAACAAATCCTGGTCGAGTAAGTCGCTCCGCGAATGTTACCAGAAGGGTGCGGAACGTTTTGGCTGGAGCAAACGATCTCACGAACCACGTTCGATGCGAGAAGCAGACAATCTGATCGGCTGGGGAATGGCGACTTCTGTCTATCCGACCAGGCGAAGTGCATCCAGCGCTTCGGTACGCCTGAATGCCGACGGGACGTTTTCTGCAGATGCCGGTTCTCAGGACATCGGAACCGGCACTTACACGATCATGACGCAAATAGCTGCAAGAGGCCTGGGTGTCCGGCCCGACCAGGTGCAGTTCCGGCTCGGCGACACGCTGATGCCGAGGACGCCGGTGTCGGGCGGCTCGCAAACCGCTGCGAGTACGGGTTCGGCAGTGTATCTGGCGGCGCAAGCGCTGCGCGAGAAGCTGGTGCAGATGGCCGTGAGCGATGCGCGCTCACCTTTGTCGGGCGTGAGTAGTCAGGATGTCGTCTTTGAGGACGGCCGCATTTTCTCGCAAGGCGACCGGTCTAAAGGCGAAACCTTTGGACAGCTTTTATCGAGAAACACGCAAACCTACATTGAGGCAAGGGCAGACGCTAAGCCGGGAGCGGAGAAAGAAGAATACGCAATGTACGCCTTCGGTGCTCAATTCGCCGAAGTGCGCGTGGATCCCGATCTTGGCATGATCAAGGTTTCGCGCATGGTCGGCTGTTTTGGCGCCGGGCAGATTCTGAATGCAAAAACGGCTCGCAGCCAGTTTATCGGCGGCATGATCTGGGGCATCAGCTTTGCCCTGTTTGAAGAAGCACAAACGGACAAGCGGCTGGCGCGTTTTGTGAATAATAATCTAGCCGAATATCATGTTCCGACGCATGCGGATATCGGCGAGATTGACGCGATCTGGGTGGATGAAGTTGATTCTCACATCAATCCCATCGGTGCCAAAGGCATCGGGGAGATCGGAATCACGGGATCCGCGGCTGCCGTCGCGAATGCGGTGTTTCATGCTACCGGCGTGCGAGTGCGCGATGTGCCGATTACGTTGGATAAGATCCTGAAGACTTAGCGCGGCGCGCTGCGTTTCAGCCAATCGAAGAGCGCACGGACGGCTTTCCCGCGGTGACTTACTTCGAACTTCGCTTCCGTCGTGAGTTCGCCAAAGCACTGGTTCAGCGGCGGATAGAAGAATAACGGGTCATAGCCGAACCCATTCGAGCCTTGCGGCGCTCGCAGGATTTCACCCTCCACCGCGCCCGATACGGTAGTCAGGAGTTTGCCGCCCTTTGCTACGCCGATCACGCACACAAACCGGCCGTGACGATTCAGTTTGTGTCTGAGATTCTCAAGTAACAACTGGTTATTGGCCTCATCGGTTACATCTGTCCCCGAGTAACGGGCTGAGAAGACACCAGGCTCGCCGCCGAGCGCATCGACTTCAAGCCCCGAATCTTCCGCAAACACCAGTTCGTCAGTGAAGCCGGAGTAATATAACGCCTTGATGGCAGCGTTCTCCTGGAACGTTGCGCCTGTTTCTTCCGGAGGAGTAACTTCCTTGATATTCGGAAGCGGAAGGAGTTCCAGGCCGGTGATTCCGGACTGCTGCGCTGCCAGAGTAAATTCACGCAGCTTACCTGGATTTGTTGAGCAGGCGTACAGGATCATGCACTGCCCGCAAGGGCTGCTTCCTGTATGCTGCGTAGCTGTGCAATCCCGGTACGTGCGAGTTGCATCATGGCGAGTAACTGGGCGTCGTCAAACGGCCTTCGTTCCGATGTAGCCTGCAGTTCGACAAACTGATCCGAGCCCGTCAGCACCACGTTCATATCCACATCCGCGCGCGAGTCCTCGTCGTAGTTGAGGTCAAGCAGCGGAGTGCCCGCAAGGATGCCGACACTGACGGCGGCGACTGAGTCAAGCAGCGGCGATCTTGAAATTGCTTTGTAGTCGACCAGAGTTTTCAGCGCAATCGCGAGCGCCACGTAGGCGCCGGTGATTGAGGCAGTACGGGTTCCCCCATCGGCTTGCAGAACATCACAGTCGATGATGATGCTGCGCTCGCCCAAGGCAACCAGGTCCACAACGGCACGTAGGGAACGGCCGATCAGGCGCTGAATCTCGTGCGTTCGTCCGGATGGTTTGCCCTTCGTTACCTCGCGCGGAGTGCGCGTGATTGTGGCGCGCGGCAACATGGCGTACTCGGCGGTGATCCAGCCCTTGCCCGTGCCGCGCAGAAAGGGTGGAACCGTATCTTCGACTGTGGCCGTACACAGAACGCGAGTATTACCGCTTTCGATAAGTGCGGAGCCTTCCGCGGTTGCAAGGAAACTCGGCGTAACTCTGGTGGTTCGCAAATCGCCCGGATGTCGTCCATCGCTTCGCATGGTTTCGCGTTTCCATGGTACGAGATCCGCAGGGGACCGATTCAGGGCTAGCCTAAGCCATGCAAGGCGGCAAAGAAGAAGAAGGCTACAATCGCCAACAAGATCAGGAGCAGGACCAGACAGGGGATCGCTCCCTGGCGGGGCATCACGGGGGCTTTCGCCGACGTGGATTTCTTCTTGATTTTCGAGGACGCCATTACGGACAGAGATAGCGCGAGACCAGCCACGAGGCCGCCTGCGACGCCATTTTTAAAAGGAGCTACTTCTTAAACAAGCTATCAAAGGCGGCGCGCGCATCGTTTGCACTCCGGGGTGCGGCAATCATCGATGGTTCCGCCGGTCTCTGGATGCCTCCGGACGGCAGCGCGTCGCGCGCGACAGTCACCCTTGGCGAGAAGAGCTCACACGAATTTGTCTGATCTTTAACGGCAATGCGCACCGGTATCGGCTTAAGACACTGGAAGCGCGTTGAGGAATCGAAGTGAACGCATTGCTTGCAACAATGCAAGCTAGCGCCGCACTTGGGACAATTCCCCTTGAAATCTGTGTCAGGCGGTAATGTTACCGTGCAGTTAAAACAACGTGACGCAACAACATTCTGAACCAAACGAGGAAGCTTCGGTCCAGTTATGTCGAGTGGCAATTTGGGGCCATTGAATTTTGGCTTCTCGGCACGATATGAATTTGTGCTCCGATCAGAATCCTGATACCCCCGCTGTCTATACTTGCGATCTCCGTCCATACGTTGATCGGCTCCTTGGAAAAGTCCAGTAGTCGGGCGAGAACACACACATGGTGTATTTTCGTTCGAGCTGGACGAACATCAGTGCAGTTCCAGTACTATTGAGACGAAAGTTTATTTATCTTCTCTGGAAATCTCGAGGAGAGAGCGGATTCCGGTTACTCGGAAGGAATGTCTTGCGGCTTCCGCTGCACCTGTCTTGTATGTACCACGTTTCCGCGCGCGAAGCTAGTAGCAACCGCACAATTTTGTATGTACTATGCCTCAGATTAGTCTGATACCCATTTCAACAGAGCATTACACGGTCGAGTGAGCGGGTTATCGAAATGGTTCGGACTAATGCGAACTGAATACCCGACGCGGCCCGTTTGCTGGACGATGAATTCGTTGGCAAAAACGACGGCGTCTCCCTGTTTCCCGACGGGAACGAGCGTGAGGGTCTGAGTATCCTGGAGCTCGCCTGTCGCTCCGACCTGTCCGATAACGGCTTCCACTCTCACTTCGGAGGCTTCCAGGCCCGCCAGGTCTACAGTGGCGCGAAAGGCGATCGCAGAACCGCTCATGACGTCATCGCCGGCCCCGTCGCCAAGTTCAAGGAAACGAATCCGCTCCCATTGATGCCGGACTCGCTCTTCCCAACCTGCCTTCTTGCGAGCCGCTTCGAAGCCGTTCGCCGAAATATCTATCCAGAGCTTGTGCGCGGGCTGGTAGAGCTCCGACATATACTCGACCAGCATCCGGCCACAGCTGAACCATGGCGTGATATTCGCGATGCACTTCTTCATGCGCTCTATCCACTCTGAAGGCACCTCGTCCTCGCCGCCGGCGTAAAACATCGGCACGATCTCGTTCTCCAGCTTGGAGTAGATAGCGCTGGCATGGATCTCGTCCTGGTCCTCAGAGTAGGGAAGACGCTCGCCAATCGCCCAGCCTCCCGAAATCTCGTATGCTTCGTCGAACCACCCGTCGAGCACACTCAGGTTCAGGATGCCGTTCATGGAAGCTTTCATCCCGCTGGTGCCGCAAGCTTCTTCGCCGCGCCGGGGATTGTTGAGCCACAAGTCGACTCCCTGGATCAATTCGCGCGCCACCTGGATCCCGTAGTCTTCGACAAAAATAAGGCGCTTCGAAATCTCGGGATCGCGAGAAAGGGTGACGATCTCACGAATCAGCCCCTTACCCGGATGGTCCTTCGGGTGCGCTTTGCCGGCGATGACAATCTGAAGCGGCATTTTCGGGTTATTGATCAATCGCTTCAGACGGGCCACATCACGGAACAGCAGCGTCGCACGCTTGTAAGTTGCAAACCGCCGGGCGAAGCCGATGGTGAACACCTCGGGATCGAGGACTTCACTCAGGCGCCGGATTTCAGCGGCTGAGGCTTTCCGCTGGATCGCAGAAGCAACCGAGCGCTCGCGCACATAGGCCACCATGCGCCGCTTGCGTTTGCGATGCATCTCCCAGAGTTCCTGGCTGGGGATCTCATGCACCTGCTCCCACATCTTCAGGTCCTCGAGCCGGTCACGCCAGTCTGGCAACAGGTACTGATCGTAGATGCTGGCGAGGTCGCCGTTAACCCAACTCGGAGCGTGTACGCCGTTGGTTATGGAGGTAATGGGAACTTCGTTTACCGGCAGACGCGGCCACAGGTCCTGGAACATGTCTTGCGACACGGAACGGTGCAGAATGCTCACTGCATTGCGAAACGCAGAAGTCTTGAGCGCGAGGACCGCCATCGAAAAGCGCTCCGTCGGGTCCTGCATGTTTTTGCGGCCGAGCTCAAGCAGTTGGTTGAACTCGATGCCGGCGGCCTGACAGTAGCCGATGAAGTAGTCATACACCAGGCTCGAGTCGAAAAGGTCGATGCCGGCGGGCACGGACGTATGCGTCGTGAAGACGTTGCTGACGCGTGTCGCTTCGAGCGCCTGCGGGAAAGTCAACCTCTGTTCCTGCATCAGGACGCGAATTCGTTCGATTGCCAGAAACGCGGAATGCCCCTCGTTCATATGGTGAACGGTGGGTTTGATGTGCAACTTTTTCAGCGCGCGCAATCCACCGATGCCGAGTACGATTTCCTGCCGGATGCGCTTGTGAATGTCGCCGCCGTAAAGCTGGTCGGTGATCTCCCTGTGCTCAGCCGAGCTATTTTGCGGGATGTTGGTATCGAGAACGTATAACCGGACGCGGCCAACTTTGATGCACCAGACCTTGACGAACACCCTGCCGCTGGGCAGGTCTACATCTACCAGTAGTTCGTTCCCCCGCTCGTCTACGGCAGGCGTGATGGGAAGGGTGTAAAAGTCGTTCAGCGGCGTGCTTTCCTGCTGCCAACCATCCGGATTCAAGCGCTGCTGCAGATAGCCGCGCTGATAGAGCAGGCCGACGCCGGTCAAGGCAAAATCGGAATCACTGGCCGCCTTCAGATGATCTCCGGACAGAATTCCGAGGCCGCCCGAATAGATTTGCATGCAGTCCAGAAGGCCGTACTCCATGGAGAAGTACGCGATGTTGGGCGCATTCGGAGCGGGTGGAGCGGTGTGCAGATACGCGTCGTTACGCTCGCAGGCACGCCGGTACAAAGAAAGAAAGCGCGGATCGGCTGCAGCCTTGTCCAGCACCCCCTGGGAAATCCGGCCCAGCAGTTGTATGGGGTTATGGTTGTACTCTTTCCACAGGTTCGGCTCGAGGCGGCGGAACAGAGCGCGAATCGTGTGATCCCAACTCCACAAGAGGTTGTAGGCAACTTCCGGTAACCGGCTGAGGGCGGCTGGCAACGCGGGGCGAACCAAGAACTCCTTGGTCGGTTGTATCTGATACGGCATCAGTGTTCTATCAGTTTGAGGGTGGTATTCGTAAGGCCTTGCCGGAACACGCGTGGGGTATTACCCGGAAG
>JAFARV010000892.1 GCA_019245255.1 Acidobacteriaceae bacterium
ATGCCTATTGGCGTTGTCATCTTTGTGATGTTGACCAACCCTGTCTACCTGCAAAACATGGCCGCTGACCCGGACGGGCGAAAGATGATCTACGGCGCCATCGGCGGACAGATCGTCGGTTATTTCGTGATCAAGAAGATCATCAGCATAAAGGTTTGATCCCCGATGATTCTGATCCCGCTTATTGTTTTCCTGGTGGTCGTGGTGATCACATGCGCATTTGGATATCAGCACTACGTCAGACCTTCGCGGCTGCTGCGCCAGTTGACGGCCAGTTCTTCCGACGCTCTCCCCGTGCAGTTGACGGAACGGCACGCGAAGCCGAAACTGTCCGCCTCGCGCCTGCTGAGCATGCTGGGCGCCTTGCTACCGGTCTCCCCGCAGGATGCTGCAGTTGCCAAGGAGGAGTTGAGCGCGGCTGGTTTCCGTTCGTCTTCCGCGGTAGCCGTCTATTACGGATCGAAGATCTGCCTGGCTATGATCTGCCTGCTTATCGCGTCTGGGTTACGGCAACACCTGAGCAGCCCGGTGTTGCGCATCGTCATGCCGATCGGCAGCGCCGCATTCGGTTGGACTGCGAACAGCTTTATTCTGGGCAGGCTTGCGTTGCGCCGGAAGGAGTCGATCAGGCTCTCCCTTCCAGACGTCCTCGATTTGATGGTGATCTGCAGCGAGGCCGGCTGCGGACTCGATCAGGCAATTCTGAACGTTAGCCGCGATTTAAAGCTGGTTCATCCCGCGATTTCAGAAGAATTGACTAAGGTGAACATGGAAATCATGGCCGGCAAGAGCAGGTCCGAAGCGCTCCGCAATTTAGGCAAGCGCACGGGAGAGGAAGAAGTCAAAAAGCTCGTCGCAATCCTCATTCAAACGGACCGTTTCGGAACCAGCGTGTCGGAGGCCCTGCGAACGCAATCGGAATTCCTGAGAATGCGGCGCCGGCAGGAAGCAGAGGAGCGCGCCGGCAAAGTCGGCGTTAAGCTTGTGTTCCCCATTTTCTTCTTCTGTCTTCCGTCGCTGATGGTCGTGACTGCCGGCCCCGGCATGCTGCAGCTGTTTAAGAACCTGTTCCCGATGATGAACAGCATGGGGCACTGAAACCGCGCGGCGAGACGCAGAAACATTAGAGAAATCCGGCGAATGGCCGATATGTCTAGTGTTGGAGCTTGCGAATAAACTGCCCGGACTTCCACTTCTTCATTGGGCCTCTCGCCTCCGACAAAGGAGAAAACACGTCATATGGATAGCGTCCTAGTTCAGTCACTACTTTGGGTTGCAGCCGCGGCTGTGCTCGTCATTTACTTGAAGCGCCGCCGGAACCGCAGAGTCGCTCCCTAAGCAGAACACATGAGTGAAGCGCTGGAACTTCAGCGCAACCTGCTCAGTCGACAACACCGCGATGGCGGTTGGGGATATCAGGCTTCGATGTCCTGGACTGAACCGACCGCGCTAGCTCTTCTTGCGCTTGAAACGTCCGGTTACGCAGGCCCGGCGCATGATCGGGGCTGTGCGTGGCTGCGTGCCTGCCAGCACGACGATGGCGGTTGGCCGCCTAATCCCTCGGTCGGGATCAGTTCGGCTGCCGGAGCGTTTGCATTTCTTGCGCTCTCGACGGAATCCGGCAAATCAGCGGCGCAAGAACGTGCGCTCAATCGGATCATTGCAAACGTCAAACCAGAACTGAGCGCGCTCCAGCGGGTTCGGTTTTGGGCAGGAGGTATGCCTCCCGCCGAGGTAGTCCAGGGCGGCTCGTCGTGGGTGCCCGGGACTGCGGCTTGGATTGCGCCGACTGCCATGACGGCGCTGGCACTGGCGGACGCTGTGCGCCAAGGATATACCGTGCCGGGCCTCGCGACCAGTCTCGAGAGAAGCAGACGCTACATCCTCTCCCGGCAATGTCAGGACGGAGGCTGGAATCACGGCGGAACCCAGTTCCGTAGCTCTGGCGCGCCTTCGTACCCCGAGACGACCGGCATTGCTCTGCTCGCGCTCGATTCTTCTCGTGAACTCCAGGCGAGTATAGACGTCGCGCGGACCATGTATACGACGAGCCGTTCGAACGAAGCACAGTCCTGGCTGCGACTGGCTCTCCTGAAACATCACAGTTTGCCTCAAACGCCCGTGCTGCCGCAGGCTTGTCACGATACTCGCGACATTGCGCTTCGACTTTTGGCTCTGGCCTGTGTGACGAAGCCCAACCGGCTCATGGAGTCCTGAATGCCCGGCCTGTCCAGACGATACTTTTTCTTAGGCGCGCTTGCGCTGACCCAGGCCTGCAGACGCGCGGTGCGTCAGCCATATGCAGC
This sequence comes from Acidobacteriaceae bacterium, assembly GCA_019245255.1. Taxonomy (GTDB): domain Bacteria; phylum Acidobacteriota; class Terriglobia; order Bryobacterales; family Bryobacteraceae; genus Bog-105. The sequence goes on from JAFARV010000892.1 coordinate 2,307, forward strand.
GCGCAACCATCAGGTCTCAATCGTCAAAGCACCTTCCTATTCGGCGGATCTCACGGAAATCGTGCGCCGGATTCTGATAGAGCACCGAGTCAGTATCGCCGGCAAGAAGATCGTCCTCAAGCCAAACTTAGTCGAGTTCGACAGCCGGGCACCGATCAATACGCATCCTGTTTTTGTGAGCTCGGTCGCAGAGGCGTTCCGGTCTTTGGGCGCGAAGCAAGTCCGCATCGCAGAAGGCCCGGGACACAGGCGCATGACACTCGATCTGGCATCATCGGCGGGCTATTTTGAAGCCGTTCCGAAGTTCGAATCGCAGTTCACGGACCTTAACCTGGATGATGTTACCCGCGTATCGCTGCGGCAGCCGTTCTCGAGTCTTTCCGAACTGTACTTGCCCAATACCGTTCTTGACTGCGATCTGCTGGTTTCGCTCGCAAAGATGAAGACGCATCACTGGGCGGGAGCAACGCTCTCCATGAAGAACTTCTTCGGCGTAGTGCCGGGAGCCATCTATGGATGGCCCAAGAACGTGCTGCACTGGGCAGGAATTCCCGAATGCATTGCAGACCTCCACTACTCGCTGCCGCCGCAGTTCGCGATCGTGGACGGCATTGAGGCCATGGAAGGCAACGGGCCTATTCTCGGTACCAAGAAACTCGCGGGCGTCATCGTGGCGGGAGCGCACACGCCGTCGGTGGATGCCACAAGCTGCCGAATCATGAAAATCGATCCGGACAAGATCAGGTACCTGCAGCTGGTTGCGAGCCGCTCGGCGTGGAACAGTTCAGCAATCGATCAGATCGGCGAATCGATTGCGGCCGTCGAGACGCCGTTCGCCCTGGTTCCCGAATTCAGCTCGCTACGCTTAACCTAGTTCAAATAAACATTTCCTCGTCTGAGGTCGCGTGATCGACACTCGGCCGATTGCTGCGGCTGAGATACGCGAGGCTGGCCCTAAGACCGCTCAGGATACCGTGAAGTTCGCGGATCGGTCGAAGGA
>JAFARV010000899.1 GCA_019245255.1 Acidobacteriaceae bacterium
GATTACACCTTGTATGTGCCGGCTCAGGGAGGTAATGTCACACACGTTGTGACGTTGCAAGTACATGTGGACGGTATCGCTGAGTGAAACCCAGTAGAGCAGCTTCTTAGGCTGTGGGCCGACGCCAATCGGCCCTTTCCTGCGTCCAGCTCACTGAAACGGCGCTTCCGATCGGAGGTATAATCCATCGGCAAGCGCCGGGTTTGTTTGAGTGAGCGTCGGGACGTCAAAGCCATCGCTGCTTCGCTTCGGGGTCTTCGAACTGGACCTCACGACAGAAGAGTTGCGCCGCTCAGGCGTGCTCGTCAAAATTCCGCGGCAACCCTTCAGAATACTGGCGCTGATTGCTAGCCGCCGCGGGCAGTTAGTCACGCGAGAAGAGCTGCAGCAGGAGATCTGGGGAAACGAAACGTTCGTAGATTTCGAGCAAGGCATGAACCAGTGCATCAGGCAGATCAGAAATGCACTGGGCGACAGCGCGGGAACGCCTCGTTACGTTGAGACTCTCCCGCGTCGCGGCTACCGGTTCATATTCCCGGTCGAAGAAGTGGTCGCGGATCCCCCGGCAGGCGCGAAACCAGGTGAGCCAGCAAGCATAACCCCCGAAAGAACCGCCGCTGTGTTGGATATTGCGGCCCCGCACGAACGCGGCAGACAGGACAAACTCCGCTCACGCTTGCTAATCGGCTTAAGCCTGATTGGTGTTCTACTGATCGCCGTTGCGATCCTGCGACTCGCTCATCGGCATGAGGAACGCTCGATCGCGGTATTGCCGTTTGCGGATATGAGTCCCGAAAGGAACCAACACTATCTCGCCGACGGGTTGGCGGAAGAGGTTCGTGCGTCGCTTGCAAGAATTCAGAGTCTGCGAGTTGCGGGCAGAACCTCGTCATCGCAGTTTTCCGGAACTGAAAACATTGAAAGCATTCGGCAAAAGTTGAGAGTTGCAACAATCTTGGAAGGCAGCGTGCGCCGTCAAGCGAACCGCGCACGGATTACCGTCCAGCTGATCAACGCTACGGACGGGTTTCAGATGTGGTCGGAGACCTTCGACCGTGACATCAGCGACATCTTTGCCGTGGAAGAGGAAATCGCACGAGCTGTAATCCGGGCACTAGAGCTAAAGCTGCTGGCAGCCGCGTCGCTTGCCACTATTCCAAAAACGAATAATATCGAAGCTTACAACGCATATCTGAACGGTAAGTACTTTCTCGAGCAAGGTAACGATGAGAGCAATCTGCAAAAAGGTGTCGATTACCTCGAGAAAGCGACTGCCTTAGATCCCGGCTATGCTCCGGCATGGGTTTGGTTGGGAGAGGCGCGAATCAATCAGGCGGGCTCGGCGTACATTCCGGCGGAGCAGGGTTATCGCCAGGCGCGTAATGCAATCGAGCGCGGACTAACACTCAATCCGAACATGGGAGAAGCTCACGGCGCGTTAGCGGAAATAAAAATGCTTCACGATTGGGACTGGGCGGGTGCGGAGGCGTCGTACGCGCGAGCGCTGGAACTCGAGCCTGGAGACCCCGGTGTGTTGCGAGGGGCGGGTTCGCTGGCGAGGTTCCTGGGGCGGTTGGACGACGCTATTTCGTTATACCGGCGATCCGTCGAAATCGATCCGCTGCACGCCAATACATACAAGAACCTCGGACATATCCTCTACTACGCCGGACAGCAGGAGGAGGCAGAAGCTGCGCTGAAGAGGGCGCTCGAAATCACTCCCGCGATCGCATATGCGCACGCGTTTCTCTGCCACATATACCTCGCCCAATCGAAGCTGCAGAATGCCTTAGTAGAGGCGGGGAAAGAGAAGAATCCTATCTATCGCCTGCAGGGTCTGGCCCTGGTATACGATGCCCTCGGGCGAAAGAACGAGTCGGATGTGAACCTCAACGCATTGATCGCGTGCTGTCAAAAGGTTGCCCCGTACCAGATTGCGGAAGTCTATGCTTTTCGGGGCGAAGCGGACCAGGCTTTCGAGTGGCTGGAGAGGGCATACGCCGGGCGCGATGGGGGAATCACCGAAATAAAAGGTGATCCACTATTAAGCCGAGTGAAGGGCGATCCGCGATACGCATCCCTGTTGAGGAAAATGCGGCTGCCCGTATAAAGGCTAACAGGAAAAGAAAGGAAGTTGTGACTCTCAGACTCGCAACTCATAACCACGCTGCCGCATGCCATCGATAATACGGTTTCGGATGTCGGTAACTTCATCGGCTGTCAGCGTGTGGTCGAGTGCGCCGACCTCGAGGTGATACGAGACGCTCTTGTGACCTTCGGGCAGCGGGGGTCCGGCATACTGCCGTACAAAATCAATGAGCGCGAGGTCTGGCGCACCGAGTTCCTTGAGTTGTGCTTCGATATTCGCGACGGGCTTTTCTAAAGTCGCGACCACGGAAAGATCAAATCCACTTGTCGGATACTTACGCACTGGCGCGTATTTGACCGCGCGCCGGAAAGCAATCTTCATCGCCTCATCGACGTCAATATCGAAGACCACAGCTCGACCTTCGATCGATTCCGCACGAAGCAACGACGGATGCACTTCGAAAATCCGTCCCAGAACCGTATCTTGAATCCGAATCTCCGCAGTTCGCGCCGGATGTTCGTATGCGCGGGCTTCAGAAGCACGCAATCGGCCCCCGGGCAGAACACATTCGACCACTCGTTTCAATTCGAAGAAGTCCTGTTCATCGGCATGGGCGCTGTACAGCAGCGCGGCAGCGTGGACACTCTCACGCGGGAGATCAGGCCTGGCCGATGGATGAATCTCGCTGCCGACTTCGAAGATCCGAAACTCTTGAGAATGACGGACGTTGCTGACGAGGTTTCCGAAGAGACCCGGCAGCAAGCTCCGGCGAAGATGTGTCTGTTCGGACGCAATCGGGTTTCGAACCGCAATATGGTCGGCCACATCCAAAGAGAACAGCTTCGCCTCATCATCGTTGACAAACGAATAGTTATAAGCTTCCGTGAAACCCTGCGCGGCCATTTGCGAGCGAAACTGGCGCAGGTAATCTCGCAACGGATTTGCTGGAGGCGGCACGCACGCAACCATGGGTGGTACAGGCGAAATTTCGTCGTACCCGACCATTCGCCCGATCTCTTCCACCAGATCGTCTTTCAGGGAGATATCCTTCGTCGCGCGCCAGCCCGGAACTGTGACCGTCAGCAGCCCCGGCGCCGTCTCGACGACTCTAAAACCCAAAGCGCCTAGAA
>JAFARV010000900.1 GCA_019245255.1 Acidobacteriaceae bacterium
TGCATACCACCTGAGACGGCTCGGTCATTTTGTCTCACTCTACGAGGCTGAGCCGAAACTCGGCGGTATGATGCGTTGGGGTATCCCAGAGTACCGTCTTCCGCGCGACATTCTGGATGCTGAGATTCAACGCATTCTCGACAGCGGGATCGAAGCGAAAGTCAGCTATCGCGTCAATGACCTGAAAGAAGCCATGGAAGAGGCGCACTTTGATGCTGTGTTCCTCGCAATTGGGGCGCATCTTGCGAAACGTGCGTACATACCAGCCGGTGACGCAACGCGAATCCTACACGCGCTCGATCTGTTGCGCGCTATGGAAAGCGGCGAGGCCCCTCAACTCGGGCGGCGCGTCGTCGTGTGTGGCGGGGGAAATACTGCACTAGATGCGGCGCGGACCGCTAAGCGTTTAGGGGCTGCCGAAGCAATCATCGTTTACCGGCGCACTCGGGACAAGATGCCCGCCCACGAGTCTGAATTACGTGAAGCATTGGCAGAAGGCGTGAAGGTCAAATGGCTCTCGACCATCAAGACCGCCGGCGGAGAAAAGCTGGTTATCGAGCGCATGATGCTGGACGCAACCGGATTTCCACGCTCAACAGGAGAATTCGAGACTATAGGTGCGGATTCGGTTGTCTTGGCGCTTGGCCAGGACGTCGATCTGAGTCTGCTTCAAAAGCTGCAGGACATTGAAATCGTAGAGGGCGTCGTTCAGGTGAACCGGCAGATGATGACCGGGCGGGACGGCGTGTTTGCTGGAGGCGACATGGTGCCCGCGGAGCGAACTGTTACCACCGCTGTGGGGCACGGCAAAAAAGCCGCCCGCTGCATTGACGCATACCTGCGCGGCGATACGTTTGAGCCTGCGCCGAAGCGTCCCATCGCATCCTTCGAGCGCTTGAATACGCATTACTATTGCGATGCCCCGGCAACCGTCCAACCCGAACTGAACCGTGCACGCCGCCAGTCGACGTTTTCGGAGATCTACGGCGGACTCGATGAGAATAGCGCCTTGTTTGAAGCTCGCCGGTGCCTAAGTTGCGGCAACTGTTTCGAGTGTGATAACTGCTACGGCGTTTGCCCGGACAACGCTGTTGTGAAGATGCCCGCCAGCGCAGGAAATACCTTCAGGATTAACTACGACTACTGCAAAGGTTGCGGCATCTGCGCCGCTGAATGCCCGTGCGGCGCAATCGAAATGATTCCGGAACGAAGCTGATCAATCGAAGGGTAAGCAAATTTGGACTCCGACCTGAAACGCGCCCGGCATGCTATGGGCCGCCAATCAGCCGCTTGATCTCCGTACGAAGTTTATTCAGGTCGACTGGTTTGGGAATGTAGGCAGAGAATCCAGCTGCTAACGCGCGCTCGCGATCCCCGTGCATCGCGCTCGCTGTGAGCGCCACAATTGGAGTGTGCCGGTACGCCGCTGACTGGCGAAGTTGCGTCAACACACCGAATCCATCGATTTCCGGCATCTGCAAGTCGAGCAGAATCAGGTCAAAGGTTCCGTTCGCTGCCCTCTCCATAGCTTCCCTCCCGTTTTCAGCTTCCACCAGCTCGTAGCCCGATGCCTCGATGATCGTCCGAATCAGCTCGCGACTGGCCGGACGATCTTCCGCAACCAAGATACGTTTCATTCCGCTGTGGAGGTCTTTAAAAGGTCGGTAATCTTCTGCAAGAAACTATGTTTCCATTCGGAGCTTTTCAAGAAGATAGCATCTGTCCGCACCAACAGTTCGTGTATTTCCGCTGCATCCATTTCCTTCGCCGTAAGCACGACTAGAGGCAAGTTGGACCACGCTGCATTCTGCCGTATGCGCGCAATTAGTTCGAAGCCGCTCATCTCCGGCATAAGCAAGTCGACAACCGCTCCGGCAATAGGGCCGCGGGACAGAATTTCGAGCGCCTGTTTTCCGCTGCTCGCCAAGACAGGCAGTAAGCCGATGGAAGCCACGGTCTCACCGACCAATTCACGCGCCTCGTGCTCATCGTCAACCACCAGAATGCGCGATGGCTGGCCAGGAGAGGCTACCACCAAATCGCGTATCGTTCGAATCAAAAGCGAGGGCTCAACCGGCTTCAGCAGCACCGCATCAGCACCCAGAAGCTCGTTATGAGTCTGCGATACCACCAATGCAAGTATGTGAAATTTGGATCGAGAGCGATACTCGCGCAGCAATTGCATAATGTGCCAAGCCTCTGCTCCAAACGACGCAACATCGACAATCGCAGCCTTGATCCCATGCTTTTTGAGACGATCTTCCACTTCGGATAGCGATTCGGCCTGAAGCAGTTGAAATCCATTCGCGGAAAGCAAAGGGGAGAAACGCTGAGCGCGCTCCGTTTCCTTGGTGACAAACAACACAGAGTGCGTTCGCTCGTCCAGCTCGGAAGGCTTTCTCGCCGGAGGGGCCGGACCTTCGAGTGGAAGTACAAATTCGAAGCGGCTCCCTTTGCCGGGTGTGCTTTCCACCCGAATTCTGCCACCGTGCATCTCTATGAGGCTTCTGGTAATTGCTAGCCCTAATCCGGTTCCTTCACGTACACCGCGCGTCGTCGAACCCACTTGGTAGAACTTGTCGAAAATCGATTCGAGTGCAGCTTCGGGAATGCCAATCCCGGAATCTGTCACTGCACCGTAGAGTTTTCCTTCGGAGGCGAAGACCTCCACCGCAATCCTGCCTCCTTCTGG
>JAFARV010000963.1 GCA_019245255.1 Acidobacteriaceae bacterium
TTGGGCCAGTCGTTACCACCGTATGGTTTTGCGCCTACGGCGTATCAGGCAAGCGCACCTGAAGCTAATTACACGTTTGTTCCCAACGCGCCGGGAGTCAATGGAATCAATCCGAACATTCGTCAACCTTACACGGAGTCATGGAACTTTGGCATTCAGCGGGCGATTGGTTCGTCAACTGCGATTGAGGTTCGCTACAACGGGAATCGGACCATTCACCAATGGATTTCACTCGACACAAATGAAGTAAACGTGTTCGAAAACGGATTTTTAAACCAATTCAAGGCGGCGCAGCAGAACCTCAAGATTAATCAGCAGCACGGCATCACTTCTTTCGCAAATAACGGCTACCCGGGGGAGCAGGCCTTACCTGTTTTTGATGCTGCATTTGCCGGCGAGAGCGCATCTGGGCCCGGTGTGCCTCTCCAGGACTATTCCAATACGAACTTCATAACCGATCTACAGAATGGAGCGGTGGGCTCAATGGCCGGTACGCTGTCCGGAATTGTAGGGACGGCGCCCTATTTCTGTAATCTGGTTGGTTCGGGTTTCACCCCGTGCGCAACGAACGGGGGCTACACAGGGCCGGGGGCGGGTTATCCGATTAACTATTTCCAGGCTAACCCGTACGCTTCAGGAGCCCAAGTCGGCTACATGGACGCGCTCGGATACTCCAACTACAATGCTTTGCAGGTCGATTTCCGGCAAAGGCAGTGGCACGGGCTTCAATTTGACGCAAATTACACCTGGAGTCATGCCTTGGGGGTAGCCACTCCGAACAGTTGGACTTCGTCTTTTCCGCAGTTTACGTTACGGGATCTGCGCCTCAGCTATGGTCCGACGTTGTTCGATATCAGGCACGTTGTTCACGCCAACATTACAGCCGACTTACCCTTTGGAAAGGGGCGTCAATGGCTGAATCACGGCGGTGTATTGAATGCGATCGTCGGGGGCTGGACGGTAGGGAATATTTTTACCATTCAGACGGGTGCTCCGTGGCAAACGGGTGGCGGCGGTTCAACATTCCTTGCCGGGGGCAATGGAACATTCAACGACTACGCGGACGGCGGCGTCGTTCTGAATGGAGTTACGCGCTCACAACTCCAGAACGCGGTGGGTGTTTACTACGTACCTATTTCGGCTAACGGTGGTCAGAGTGCGACCTATGTAGATCTGATCAATCCCAAATATCTGGTGGGCCCTGCCGGAGGAGGCGCCAACTCCGCTTACATATCGCCCAACATCACGCCCGGTACGATCGGCACGCTCCTTTATCTCTATGGACCGCATCAAGTCTTCGATGACATGGCACTCAGTAAGAGAGTGCCGATCACCGAGAGGATACGCTTTGTTATTCAGGCAGAATTCTTGAACGTATTTAACCACGCCACGTTTTCCTCAAATTCGTTGGTAGCTGGGTCGCCTTATAGCGCTAATGTTCAGCAGTTTGGCTTCGGGACTGGAACGGTTGCTAACAACCCAAGAGTCATAGAATTGCGCGCCAATCTGGAGTTCTAGGTCGACCTAGCCCAGTTGCCCGGAAAGCTCGAAGGATTGTTGGTGGTCCGTCTTAACGATAACCGTATCGTTATGACGACCACCGATGATCGCACGGTTCCCGTTGACGGTTACGCTTTCTAGGCGCTTTGTTACCGGAAGACGGAACTTGACGTGCAGCTCCCCAGGCGAACCAGCGGCGGCCAACTGGACCTGCGCCAAAACTCGTTGGGAGCGATTATTCAACCGCATGCTGAAGCTAACACGTCCCCAGCGGGTCGGCGCCTTTTCGATCGCTATCTCCTCGCCGCTACTTAGCCAAGCGCGCGGGATACCCTTCGCAATGTACAGACGATCTTCGTCGGAGTCTTCGAGGAGCAGCATCCATCTCACAAGGAGAGGGATAGTCAGTTGGGCTGGAATGCAGAAGAGCGCTGAGTCTCCGGTTATCCCTGCTACTTCACCGGCTGTCCAACTGCCTCGCGTGTGGTCGTGATAGCGGTGCGAGTAGAGGAACAGCAGGTATTCCTCGATCCGGTCCAAGCGTAACAGCATCTGGGCGTAACCGTAGGAGATAAACCCTAAGATGTCTCGTCCGTCGGCGTGAGGTGGTTCGATGTTGGCAACTACACCAACCGTCGTGCCCCCGTAAGCCCGCAGTGTGTCGATTACGAGATTCGCCAATTCTGCCGGAAGGACATCGGCCTGCAGCAGTTCGCTATACGCCCGATGAGGCCATCCTTGAACGCTGGGCCGGTCATGAGTGATCGACTCGAGAAACGTTGCTCGAACACCCGGAAGTGGTCCGACATACGGCGGGTTCAAATCTCTCCGTACACTCTTCTCGATGCTGCTCAGAAGGGAATTCCGTAGCATCTGACTGCGCCGAAGCCAGTCCTGCGCCTGCTTCGTTCTGAGTGCCGGTACGCTGCCTGGCTCTATTTCTGTCCAGATCTGGGCGATGTCGCGGAGTCCCCGTACCGCAAACGCGCTGTTGTTGAAGTAAGGCTGCCACCATGTCGCGGGTTTCGGCATCAGGCAGGAGTCCGATTCGCTCCAACCGTGAATCAAGCCATACCCGGGATTGTCTTTGTCCAGTCGAAGACTCTCGTCATGTAAATAAGTGAGTATTCCGGCCGTCGCGGCTATCTTCTGCTGATATTTGCGTAGGAGAGCGGCGTCCTGTGTATATCGAAAGTAGCGGGCGAGCAGCGACAATGTCAATCCGTACTGCGCAGTCTCCGGGCCGCGCATATTTACGGCCCCGCGCGAATCGACAAACGAAGTGAAGTAATTATCGATGGTTAGCTTTGCCTGTTCGAACCTTCCCCACTCCAGGTTGCTGTAAACGGAACTGGTAAAGATGTCCTGAAAACCGTCGTATTCGGATCCGTAGTAATCTCGATCGACCGCTCCGTACTTCGGGTAGACTCCGCCGGGGCGGACGATAAGTTCCTTCGCGAATGCGTGCTGCGATAGATCGACCCATACGCGCTCAGGGACAGACGCGGCACAAAGGTCCGACAGCAGTTCCCGCCAATACTTCTCTAAAACAAGCAGAGCCCTGTAGAACTCTTGTGCGGTCGGGTCCTGCCGCGCGGGAGGAAACGCAGGGTAACTGTACCCATAGACGACTTTGCTGATTCTGCCGTCCTCGATCTGAGCCGTCCGATGCCAGGTCTGAACGATAAATTCATCCTTTGCCTCCACATCCGCAAAGATAAGCAGTTCAAAGTAACTTTTGTCCGATACCGGCATTACTTTGCGCACCGCCGGAAACCAGCCACCCAGAAGACCTTCGAAGCGCCGATGTGCCAACTCGGCTGTTAACTGCGGAAAATACTGGTTGGGATGGTAAGTGCGAGTATTGCCACCGGGGAACACCGGCATCGTGTCCTTGCATTCCTTCGTTCCTACAAAACTGTCCCACGGAAGGCGGAAGCCGTCCATGCCGCGCACATGAGCAGATCCTTGCGGCGGCGCCGCGGCTTTGACGTTTTCCGGATCTGGATCCCCGCCTCCGGAGAGAAGCTTCTCAGCGAGAAGGTCGCGCGCCGACATTCCGATATCTTTCAGTGAAAGACCCAGGAAAGGCGGATTCGCTTCCGCAAACGCAGCTTCGGCGCTTTTTCCCAATACTCGAGTGTCGCCGTCTTCCGAGACAAAACTGATGGCGCCTTCGCGGGTACTGAGATCTTCGTGTACCGTCCAGCGCGAGCCGTCGAGCGTGAACTCACAAACAATCGTCGCCGCTCGCGAGTCTTCTTGAGTGCCGTTTGCATCTCCAGCGCGGGCAGAACTCGTGGCCGCGTCTATGGCAGGAAACAGTTCCAGGGCAGTCGTGAACCCGGCGACGTTATGGAGAAATTGGCGCCGTTGCATGTGCTCCTTTGGCTTTTGATGACAGCACTGGTTATTAGCAATTCAAGGTTGGGAATCGCCTCAAATGGATTCCGCTTGTCGCAAGCCGCCGTCTGTGGTATGTAAGCGTATACAGCATTGTATACAAAATCCAGTTTGGACGAGATGTGACCGACAAAAATCCCCCCAGCAAAACTGAACTTCAGAAGTCAACCAGACGTGGTTTCACTGCTGCTTTGACCGGCGCAGTCGCAATTCCGTCTTTGGTAGCGCAGCAGACCCCGCCTCCGCCTGCT
>JAFARV010000111.1 GCA_019245255.1 Acidobacteriaceae bacterium
GAGCACATATGAAAATCATCACCTCTGGTCTTGCTCGGTTGCGCACGAGATCTCTCCTCCTGTCGCTGCTGTTAACCGGAACAACGGCAATCGGCCAGAACAAGGCTACTCTGACCATTGATCTTCAACACCCGAAAGGAAAAGTAAGCCCGACGCTTTACGGCTTGATGACCGAGGAGATCAACTACTCGTACGAGGGCGGCCTTTACGCACAGTTGATCCGCACGCCGCAATTTGTCAGCGGATGGGATCAGCCCGCGCATTGGTTTTTGACGCCCCGCGGCAACGCGCAATTGTCTTTTCAGTTGGATAAGACCGTCTATCGATCGCGCGACCGTATGTTATCGCTGCGAGTGGATATCAAGCAGGCTGACACGATCAATGTTGCGGCGCTTGGAAACGAAGGCTACTGGGGAATTCCGGCTAAACCATCGACGACTTACAGGGCAACGATATACGCCAAAGGGCACGGCATTGGGCCTATGACCGCCAGCATCGTGAACGATGACACAGGACAGACTTTCGCGACTGCTACTGGTGAACCTATCGAAGACAATTGGCGCGAATATGACGTGCAACTCACAACTGGACCTGACGTCCCGATTTCCACTTCCAACCGGTTCGTTTTGAGTTTTCAGCATCCCGGAACGGTTTGGCTGGATTATGTATCGCTCAGGCCCACTGCGTACCACAATCGGGCAAACGGCACCCGTGTTGACCTGATGGAGAAAATGGCGGCCATGAAGCCGGCGTTTCTGCGCTTCCCAGGAGGAAATTATGTCGAAGGTAACGAGATATCAGAGCGTTTCGATTGGAAAAAAACCGTGGGTAATCCCGCAGACCGGCCGGGCCACCTTTCGCCGTGGGGATATCCGTCCAGCGATGGCTTCGGCCTACTCGAATTCCTGGAATGGTGCGAAGACCTAAATATGCAGCCGGTGCTCGCCGTCTATGCAGGATATTCGCTCAGAGGCGAGCACGTCGAACCCGGAACGGCTTTAGATCCGTATGTGAATGATGCTCTCGACGAAATCGAGTACGTTACGGGAGACAGTGCAACAAAATGGGGTGGGCAGCGGGCGAGGGACGGTCACCCCCACCCGTTTCCTCTTCATTACGTTGAGATCGGTAACGAAGATTTTTTTGACAAATCCGGGAGTTACGACGGAAGGTTCGCCCAGTTCTATAAAGCAATCAAGGCAAAGCATCCCAAGCTCGAGTTAATCGCAACTGCCAAGGTCAAAGGGACCACGCCTGACGTTCTGGATGAACACTACTATCGGCATGCTGACGAAATGTTCGCGAATGCTGGTCAGTATGACAAAGCAGATCGGAGTGGTCCGAAGATATTTGTCGGAGAATGGGCAACACGCGAAGGCACACCCACCCCGGACATGTATGCTGCTTTGGGTGATGCCGCCTGGATGACGGGGATCGAACGGAATAGCGATTTGATTGTCATGTCCTGTTACGCGCCGCTCTTTGTGAACGTGAAGCCCGGGGGCATGCAATGGGCGACGGACTTGATCGGCTATGACGCGCTTCGGAGCTATGGTTCCCCCAGTTACTATGCGCAAGTTCTGTTCAGCAACCACCATGGTGACGAAATTTTAAACGGCAAGCTGGAAAGTGACGATCCACGGGTTTTTTATTCTGCAACGCGCGATTCCAAATCCGGTACGCTCTACCTGAAGATTGTTAACGCTTCAACAGCGCCGCTTGCGATCAGGATCAAACCGGGAAGCGGTTCCCGGATGTCTAAAGCAGCGGAGATTTGGACGTTGAAGGGCGCTTCTGCTGCACAGACGAATTCGATCGACAAACCCGAGGAAATAAAACCGTCGGAATACCAGATCAAGAATCTGGACCCGAATGAAATTCAGCAATTCGCGCCCTTATCTATCAACGTTCTTGAGATCCCCGCGGCACCTCAGGGCTGAGGAAGGTCTGAGCTCGGGGTTTCGACCACAAGTCCAGAGGCCTTTATGGCCGAATGGCAATCTCAGATGCATCAGGCTCAAGCTGTCAATCCCACAGGAGACGATGAATGCCGAGTACGAAGCGAACGGTAGGTGTCACGCTGGTGTTCTTTCTCGCTGTCTTCAGAACTCGCCCTCAGACTGCGAACCAAACCCAGGGGACCGCCCCCGATGTGCTTATTTGCAAGGATGGAGAAAAATTCATTGGTCATCTAATGAGTTCAACTGATGCGTCGGTCGTCTTTAAGAGTGATTCGGCAGGCCAGGTAACTGTCGACTGGGCCAAGGTTCAGGAACTTCACTCGTCGAGCAAGTTTGCGCTACTTTCGAAAGGCGTGAAACTACGCGGCGCGGCAGACGAAAGTAAAGTGCCACAAGGAAGTGTATCCGCGACCGATCAGAAGGTACAGGTTAGTCCCGCTCCGCAAACACCTCCGCAGATCGTGCCGGTTACCAACGTCGCGCAGCTTGTGGATGAAGTTTCGTTCCAGCGAGCGCTGCGTCGGCGCAGCATCTTTCAGGGATGGAATGGCGGCGCGACCGCCGGAATAGCTTACACCAACTCGACGCAGAAAAGCCAGAGCTATACCGCGGCGCTCAACCTGACGCGGGCCGTTCCTGGTGAAACATGGCTCGACCAGAGGAGCCGCACTCTCTTGAGTATCAATGAAGCCTACGGGGAAATTAGTCAGCCAGGGACACCGTCCACGAAAACTTCAATCCTTCACGCCGGCGCCGAGCAAGACTGGTATGTTGCTCCCAGACTCTTCAT
>JAFARV010000017.1 GCA_019245255.1 Acidobacteriaceae bacterium
CGTTACGGGATGATTATGGCTGACATCGGTACCGTCAATCAGATTCAAGTATCGAGCGACTTCAACGAAGATCCGAGTGCTATGGCGGCGCTGGCCGAGGCATCAAACAGTGCTCTCAATACATCGGCTTTCGAGATCGTCGACGAGTCGTCACTCATGCTGGCGCGCGACTCGTACCGCGTAAATCCGAACAATCCTTACGTACTGCCTGACGGATTGGCACTGCTCGAAGGAATCGATAGCCGCAAAGACACTCTGGTGGCTGTGCTTACAGAGCCGGCGGTTATCGGCGTTCGCCACCAGAATCTGGTCTTTCAGGCGGGCGCGCCCGCCTATAAGCTGGACGCCTGGGTTCGAGGTGTTACCGATCACAGATTGAAGTGGTCCTTGGAAGGAGCGGGTTCGGTTACCCAAAGTGGGGCGTATACTCCGCCCGCCTCGGTCTCCGGTGCGGAGCGGATCAGATTGACGGCTACAGCGGAGGCGGATCCGGCTGGGACGGCAGTTATTGTTGGCACCGTGGTGCCTGCGGGCCCGATTCGAATTGATATCGGAAACCCTGCTGCGCACCGCGATTCGGCCGGCCATCTTTGGCTTGCCGACACGCTTGGGTTTGAATGCGGATCGAACAAGGAACAAGTGGATCAAGGATCGCGCGTGTGGAAAAACGATCCTGATTCCGCATATGTTTACAACAGTTGGAGATATTCCTGGGGCGACGATTTTGAATATGGTCCTTTTGTGCTGAAGAACGGACGCTACCAGGTCACCTTCATGTTCGGGCTCGGTCAGGCTACAGGGCCGATCCACCGGCATCCGTTTGACAACGGCCTGATCTGGGGACCCCTTGCGCTTGAGGCCCAGGGGCAAGACACTGCGTTTGACTGGGTCGCGGCTGCGCGCGATCACAGGTCAGGTGTCGCTCACGCCGTCGAAGCAGAAGTAAATGACGGCCTTCTGAAAGTCGCGGTCCGAGCTACAGGTGGCGCCAATACCCATTCGGCGCCGTTACTCAACGGGTTGGTGATTGAAGCCGAGTAACGCCTCTGTATTCAGAACGGGCTCTTTCCCTCGGCCGCTGCCAGACTGCCGATCACGATGGCAGCGCCACCTGTGATGCCGATGAACCACAGGACCGTGTTTCGGTCGGATGGGCCCGTAGGCGCGCGTGAAGCTCCGGTTTGACTCGCGGTCTGCTGGTTGGCCTGCTTGGCCGATGCCGGCGCTCCGTTCTCCTGGTCAAAGAACATCTTGGCTCCTGCCATCACACGCGTCATCCGCACGCCATCATCGGTCACGCGAACGCTGCCGCCTAGCGAGGCCACTTCGACCGTCCGCCCGGTAGTGCGTACCAGCACCTTCGTATTCGGCTCATCGCTGCCAATCTCCAGGGCATTCACGCGGATTTTGAAGTTGGGATCAAAAGCCTCAACACGAGCGGCGCCGCGCTGAAGTAACAGGCGGTCTAAAGAAACGACTCCAGCGGAACGCGTGCCGAACAGGATCGCGGTTCCGTTTTCCATGACGACCTGGCTGGGGGCGAGCGCAGTTTCCACCCGCGCGCCGTCGGTCAAATTGGTTGTTCCGGTGCTAGGCGACTCGTTGACAGAGTAGCTGCCGATCCCAGCCACCACGCCGATGAAGCGATCTGCACCGAAGCCGCTCCAGGCCAATCCTGCCGAGAGCAGCGCGACAACACCCATGCGCCTCATGCTTCGGTTCCTTTCTCTAGCGACAGTTTGTTCGGCAGTTAGAGACGGAATATCTGGGGCGTGTTACGCCGGACCACAACCCGGGTTAAACCGTGCTGCGATTCTGCTGCCCCGTGCAGTGGACCCTCAGGAGACCGCTTTGGTCTGCGCGAGCCACCGCTGATTCATCAAGCGAAAGAGTGTCTTAGCATACGCAACAGCAAAACGCATGAACCGGACATGCGACTGGCCGCTACCACGGGGCTTGTAATGGAAGGGAATTTCAACGATGCTCGATCCTTCGAGATGCGCCAGCACCAGGATCTCCTCGAGCACGTCGAAATCGCGGCAGGTGATAGTAAGTCTCCGCAGCAACTCGCTCCGATACATGCGAAAGCCACTGGACATATCGCGAATCGGCAGTTGCAGCAGGAATGCAAACGTGCGGTTCAAAATGATGCTCAAAACCGCCCGAACCCACCCTGTCTCGGACCGTCCGCCGGGCAGGTAACGCGATGCAATCAGAAGGTCGGCTTGCGCGTGCCTTCTCCAGAACTCCAAAATGAACTCGGGCGGATGCGATAGATCGGCATCCATGGTCACGATGCAATCGGATTTGGCAGCTTCAAACCCTCTAAGTAAGGCCCCGCCATAGCCTCGCTCCCGCTGAAGCAGGAAACGCGCGCCAAATCGCTCGGCGACCGCAGCGCTGTCATCCACCGATCCCCCATCGATGACGAGGATCTCACCCTGTATATTGCCGGTTGCAAGGGTTTTGTGTATGGCAGGGAGAACGTAAGCCAGATTCTCGGCCTCATTCCAGGCGGGGATAACGATCGATAACTGCGGGGACAGCGTATTTTGCTCCATCATGTGCGCTGGCTATGCTTCGGGGCATACCAGAATCGAGGATGCACCTCGACGATACGATGATACCCGAGTTGTGTAAATAACCCAACCTTCAGGGCAGACTCGGCAACCATGCACTGACGGACGGTTCAGTCAACGCCGGATAACTGCCATTCGGCAATTGCAACACCTGATAGTTCAACGTATAGACCGTTCGCCAGAAATCAACGCATAGTTTCGCTCCGTTCACGTTGTAACTGGTCGAAATCGGCCGCGTATCGGATTGGCCCGGATGGTAGATATCGAGGCGAAACACTCCATCTCTGCCTCGGGAGAGGACGTACACGAATCCCGAGAACTCTATTGCGAAATCCAGATATCTGGCATGTTGCGTCGCCGGTAACTCGAGAAAATATGGTGACGGCTGGTTCTTGAAATACTGGATAGGATTACCGCCCAGGTCGAATGCCTGGATGCGGTTATTGGCGCCGCTGTCTTCGAGAACAAGAATGACTCCTTCCGGTGAAATCGCCGAGGCGACCGGCGAGGTCATAAGCCCGGGCCGCGATCCCTGGCCGGAAGCCACACGCGCCCGGTAATTGGTTGCTGCATCCTGGTCGTCGAGTGGAACGGAAGACATCTTCAATGTTTCCAGCTTGTGATTTGTGTTGTTGATACTCACCAGATGTCCGGCTGGATGTAGCAGCAGCGCAGTCGATTCCAGGTTCAACTTGCCGAATGCATTTCCTGACGACGGATTACCGAAGCTGGGTGGATTCGATAGCTTCACCTGCCTGATGAGGAGCGAGTTGGTGTCGAGATAGAAATTCTCCTGATCATCGGTGAGCAAGCTATAGGTCAGCTTCATTCCGGACGCGGCGCCACCCTGTTGCCCGCACGGCGTGCTGGCGTATCCGTTTTGTGCGTTTGCGACGTCGGTGTTCAGGTTTGCCGCTTGGTCCAACTGTCCTCTCGCGCCGGCAGCACAGTCCAGCAGCCCGCTGCTGTACCCTTGCCACGAGTATCCGACATAGCCGGCGTGCTGGCTGGTACGTTGTCGGACAGAAATGCTGCGCAGCGCGCCTAAACTCCCCGGTTGCTGTTCACCCGTAAGCGGAACGAATGCCGGCGCAGTAGATGTAATCAGCCACTGGTGATTTCCGGCGCTGTCGAGCGTTGTGATTTGCTTGTGCGTGTAAACGGTATCCTTTGTAATCGGGATCTTGAACTGCTGGATAGTAATCGTGCGAGGCGCATTCGAAAGGTTTTCCTGAAGACCGGTTGTTCCTTTCGCGGCGCACCAGTCATTTATACCCGGTGCCTGTCCGTTCCGTTGTGCGTAGAACCCCACACTGATATTAATGTTTCCACCCTGCGGAAGGTTCGGTAGCGTGACCTGGATGGAGCGCGGATAAGGCTCGGTGAGCGGTACCGCGTCGAGATAATGCGGTGAAGCATTGTCGAATAAGTAGTTCACTTTGTAATACAGCGTGTATCCGATTGGCAGCTTCGGGAATTCGTCGGCGTTCGGATCGGGGGATATGGTCAGAGTAAGATCATGGCTGCGAACAATATCGAACTCGTATACCATGGGCGAAAGCCCAGCCTCGATCATGGTTTCGGCCAACTGGGCAGCCCCTATCACGGCCGCCGCAACTCTGGCGGCTGTTCCAGCGACCGGTATGTTATTTCTCACCACCGCCTTCGCTACCTCTTGGGCGATAAGGCCCGCCAGTGTGGTTAGGGCCTTGCCAGCTAGACCGTTTAGGATACCTCTTAAGATGCCTAATGCCAGTGCGAGAAGGAACGAAGGAGAACTGGGACTATTGCTCAGAAGATCCTTCACTCCAGTAACAAGCTCAAGCGCCAAAGCCTGGCCGAGAGTACCCACAATCAACTTCACCGCGCTGTCAATTCCGCTCGCCCCGACCGCTGCGAAAAACACCACCAGCGCATAATTGACCAAAGCTGTAACGGCAAGTCCCACATCCTTTACCTGCAACGGCCCTGGCGCGGAGCCGTTATACCCGAGCGTTCCGTAAAACAACCTCATCGTACTCGCCGACTTTGGAAACGTTACAGTGACCGAGTAATTACCGGCAACGATTGGTACGCCCACAATCGTAAACGGCGGTGGTAGGATGCCGCCAAAAAACGCGCTGTCGTCCGGGAGGTCTAGGCCCGAAATCGGGGGCGCCGGGTCAGGAAAAATCGTGCCGCGATCCAGCTTGTTGTACGAAATTACATCCCCGTTTGGATCGACGAACTGGATGTACAGTCCCAGAAATCTAAGAAACCAGTTCTGAACATTGTTCAGAGTGATGGTGGCGCTGCCGTCAGAATTCACTACAACACCCGGATCAGAAACCGCTAATCCGGCAGATCCGTCAACGATGTTCATTTGGGGCACGCTCGGCGCGTTTTCCAGCGTATTATCTGGGCTTCGACTAACACCGGCGATGCCGTCGCGTCTGTACCATACCTTGCCGGAGAACTCACTCAACGGAGTGGTGGGAGGTGTT
>JAFARV010000114.1 GCA_019245255.1 Acidobacteriaceae bacterium
CAGAACCAGTTCTCGGCTGAATTCGGTCATTCGTCCGGCGGCCAATTCAACACCAATATCAAGGGCGGCACGAACGAGGTGCACGGGTCGCTCTATGAGTACATGATCAACCGCAATTTCAACGCGATTGACCAGACGAATGCGAACGAAGGGATTTTAAGTAATCCGCGATACGACCAGAATCGGCTGGGTGCTTCGGCCGGAGGACCGATCAAAAAAGACAAGCTGTTTTATTACGCGCTGTTTGAATACAACCCGCTAGGTCAGGCTTCGTCACCGAGTTCGCAGATATTTGCGCCGACGGCGGCCGGGTATTCGGCTTTATCCGCGCTCCCGGGTATAAATCAAACGAACTTACAGATCCTGCAGAAATATGCGCCAGCGGCGGCGACGCAGAGCGGGACGATTCCTTTGACCAGCGCCTATTCGGATCCTGCTTACAAAACGGTTCCAAACATCAACGTCCCGGTAGGCATTTATCAGATTTCGGCCCCCAATTACGCGAACGCGTATTACGGTGTGGGGTCGATTGACTACACAATCTCCGATAAGGACCAGGTTCGCGGGCGGTTCGTTTACAATCGTACCGACACGATTGACACCGCGGGTACGCTGCGTGCGTTTTTCATTGTTCAGCCGACGCGGGTGTATCTCGGCACTGTAAGCGAGTATCACAACTTCACACCGGCGGCGAATAACGAGTTGCGGCTAGGGTATATGCGATTCAATCAGCAATTCCCCGTCGGGAACCAAAGCTTTCCAGGATTGGACTCGTTTCCTAATCTGTACTTCGGGGATTTGAATTTACCGATCGGCCCCGACCCGCAGGCACCGCAGGAGACCATTCAGAATACCTATCAAGTGGTGGATAACTTTACGTGGATCAAAGGGGCGCACACGCTGAAATTTGGTTTCGATGGACGTAAATATATATCTCCACAGACGTTCACTCAGCGGAGCCGAGGCGATTACGAGTACTCATTCTTAGGGGACTATCTTTTCGACAATCTCCCGGACTCGGCTGTACAGAGGAGTTTGGGGCATCCGGTGTACTACGGCGACCAAATCCAAACGTATCTGTATGGGAACGACTCATGGAAAGTAAACCAGCACCTGACTCTCGATCTCGGGCTGCGCTGGGAATTTACAAGTGTTCCCTACTCCAATCGGCTGCAGACGTTGAATGACTTCGCAAGTGTGCCCGGATTGCTGAGCTTTAAGGAGCCGAAGCCGCAATATAAGAACTTCGCGCCACGCATCGGTGTGGCATATTCGCCGGGTGAGAGCGGTAAGACAAGTATTCGCGCGGGATTCGGAATCAACTACGACGTTATAAAGGACAACATCGGAATTCTGAACCTTCCGCCGGAGTTGAGTACGACTGTCGATCTCTTGAGTTCAAATCCCAATAACGTTACGACTAACTTTTTGGCTAACGGCGGGATTGCGCCGAACACGAGCACAGGACCACTGACGGTAGCCGAGGCACGGGCTGCGACCGCAGCGTATGTTCCCAATCAGAAGCTCCCATACTCGATTCAATGGAATTTCGGGATACAGCATGAATTCGCCCAAAACTACACGTTTGAGGCGCGTTACATAGGTACACGTGGGGTTCATCTGGACGTGCAGGACCGGATTAATCGACAGGCGCTTGTAAATAGCTCGAACGCACTACCGACGTTTTTCGGACAACCAACCGCGAGTCAACTTGCACCGCTAACGAACACGTTGGGGGATATCCTCGGATCCGGGTCGACGACCATTCCGGCTTTTGCATCAGCCGGATTCACGACTTCGATTGTCGAGAATAACCCGATAGGGAATTCCATCTATCACGGTCTCGCTTTGCAGTTATCTCGGAGACTCCACAACGGACTCCTCTTCAGCGGGGCCTATACCTGGAGCCACGATATCGACGACAGCACGGCCGACTTTTTCACGACAGTACTGTCGCCGCGGCGCCCGCAGGATTTCCAAGATTTGAGAGCTGACCGGTCATCCTCCGCGCTCGACCGGCGGCACCGATTCGTGCTGTATGCGGTATGGGACGCTCCGTTCTACCGCAGCAGCCCGAATTGGTTCGCAAAGAACGTTGTCGGCAACTGGGAAGTGGTGCCGATCTACACGTATGAGAGTCCGGAGTATGCGACTGTGCAGAGTCAGGTCGATTCGAATTTGAATGGTGACCCGTGGGGGGATCGCGCCATTTTCAATCCAAACGGAATCGGGCAAACGGGAACGACTGTGCACGGAATCGACAACACCGGTGCCCCCACGACCGATCCCAGCAAGCTGGTTGCTTATGTCGCGGACGATTCCTCAGCACGTTATGCGATTGCGGGCAAAGGAACGCTACCGAACGTAGGTCGTAACACATTGCCGCTTCGCCCGATTGATAACGTGGATCTGAGCCTCGTGAAACGGTTCGCAATCACCGAGCGGCTGAGATTTGAATTTCAGGCACAGTTAAGCAATGCACTCAATCACCCGCAGTTTACGGGCGGATATGTGAACCACGTCGACGGGGGCAATCCGGCGCTGGTCAACCTGATAAGCTCCGGTGGAGTCCGCAATATCCTGACACCAGGGAATCCGGTCTTCGACCGGCCGGATCTCGCGTTCTCGAGTAATCCACGGCAGGTTACGTTCGTCGGTAAGATCACCTTCTGATTACTTACCGACTTGTTCAGATACGCGTTTACTTCAGTTAATAAATAAGTTATCCGGCATCTATGGTTACCGTGCTCGGGCGCGGCGATAGTTCGTATTGAGAACGAGCGGTAACCATGAAGATACTTGCGACCTCAGCTGCCGCGTTGCTGTTGGCGATAACGACCCGGGGCTTTGCCGAGCCTGCCCCGCAGTGGATGGAACTCCGATCGCAGGCGACCGCGGCCACTGGGCGCGGCGACTATGTGGAGGCAGAGGCGCTGTTCGAGTCGGCGCGCCGGGCTTTACCAGCAGACCACTTGCACGATAGCGCTGTATTGCTGAATGAGCTTGGATTAGTTCATCACGCGATGTGGCGTGTGGCGGACGCCGAGAGGGACTTCAGGGGAGCAGCGGATCTGGCAGCGAGAGTGGGTCCGGACGCAGCG
This sequence comes from Acidobacteriaceae bacterium, assembly GCA_019245255.1. Lineage (GTDB taxonomy): Bacteria > Acidobacteriota > Terriglobia > Bryobacterales > Bryobacteraceae > Bog-105. The sequence continues at coordinate 3,102 of JAFARV010000114.1, forward strand.
TCCGACCAAGCCGTTGCGCTCACTAATTTAGCTGCTCTGATGAACGATCGCGGTCAGGTGGTCGAGGCCGAACAGCTGTTTCGGGAATCACGGAGCGCTCTTGAGGCCGCCAGTCGAGCGGACACGGGCACACTCGTGCTGGTACTTGCGGGTCTTGCATTGAATCTTCAGAGTCAAGGCCGGGGAGCAGAAGCTAGAG
>JAFARV010000158.1 GCA_019245255.1 Acidobacteriaceae bacterium
TTCTGCTTCATTGTTGGAGCGAGCTCCGAGAGTTCATGTGTCAGCTTGGGGATCACCCGCTTCACATCGCCGACAATCGGGAGATCGGCATGCCGGTTCTTTCCGATTTCGGCCGGATCGATATCGACATGAATGACCTTCGCATGCGGAGCGAATGAGGACAGGCGTCCGGTCACGCGATCGTCAAATCTAACGCCCAGCGCGATGATCAGGTCGGTGTTGTACATGCCCATGTTGGCTGCATAGCTGCCGTGCATGCCGGGCATGCTGATGAAATTCGGATGCTCGGAAGGCAGCGCTCCCAAGCCCATGAGAGTACAGACGGCGGGTACATCCAGTGCCTCGACAAATCTGCGCAATTCTTCGCTGGCGTTGGCTGCAACGATCCCGCCGCCCGCATACACAAACGGCCGTTCAGCTTCCCACATCATCTGCGCGGCGCGGCGGATCTGCCCCGAGTGGCCCTCGCTATAAACCTTGTATCCGGGCAGGTGAATTTCCGTCACCGGTGCGTAATGCGAGTTGGCAGTGAACGCGTCCTTGGTGATGTCCACCAGAACCGGGCCAGGCCGGCCAGAAGCGGCGATGTAAAAGGCTTCGTGGACCACTTGGGGCAGTTCGCTGATGTTTTTTACGAGGAAATTGTGCTTGGTTGCAGATCGCGTGATGCCAAACGTGTCGGCTTCCTGGAACGCATCGCTGCCCATCAGCTTGCTGGAGACCTGACCCGTCAGCGCAACGATCGGGATCGAATCCATCATTGCGTCTACCAGGCCGGTGACGAGGTTCGTTGCACCAGGTCCGGAAGTCGCGCAGCAAACTCCTACCCTGCCCGTTGCCCTGGCATAACCCTGCGCGGCGAAGGCAGCGTTCTGTTCGTGCCGAACAAGTACGTGACGAATGGGACAGTCATACAGCGCGTCATAAAGCGGCAGCGTGACGCCGCCAGGGTAGCCGAAAATGATTTCGACGTTCTCGCGCTGCAGGCAATTCAACAGGATCTTTGCGCCTGAGAGAAGATTCGACGACATGGTGTTGGAGACTCCTCAACGATAACTTATTGGCTCGAACCGCGCGTACTAGAACGAAAAGGGCCACCTGGCTGTTTGGTAACCGCCCGGTGGCCCTTAATTTCGGTTCGTGAGCGAAGGCCTAGGCGGTGCTGCGTACAGCTACGACTACGGCGAGCGCAACGACTGTGTAGAGCCGATTCATATCACGAATACAGCTGCGGCTTTTCCCCGGTCAGGCTCCGGCTGCATCTGTATGAGTTCAAGGTAGCCCAAAAGGCGCTTTTATGCAAGAGAATGCAATTATGAAAAATGTTAATGGCACGCGGAGGTAAAGGTGAACGTCACTCCAGCGGCGTAATCCGCATCGCCTGCCCGCCACCGTCGACCAGCTTTGCCTTAAGTACGCCCGAACGGTCCACATTCTGCTTATTCACAACGGTGTGCTCCGGATACACATCTGCATCGGGCGCATCGGACCACGTCTCCGCAACGAATTTGCCTGATCCCAGAAATTCGAGCGGGATGCTCAACTCCGCTCCATGCGAACCGGCGATACTGCCGACATACCAATCTTTCCCGCGCCGGCGCGCGATCGTGATGTAGTCGCCCACGTGCGCATTCAATACACGCGTCTCGTCCCAGGTCGTCGGAACAGCGGTGAGAAACGGGAGCTCCTTAGTACCGTAGTACGCTTCGGGAAAATCCGAGACCATCTCGAATGGGCTCTGAAAGACGACAAACAAAGCGGTCTGATGGGCTCGCGTTCCCATTACCATCGGGTGAACATTGCGCGCGATAAACTCTTCTCGCCTCACGTTTGTAAAGCCGCCCGGCGTATAGTCCATCGGTCCCGCAAGCAGGCGCGTGAAGGCGAGCATGACGTTGTGGTCCGGAGTCACCCGCGCGCTCCATTTGTTGTATTCAAGGCCGAGCACACCTTCGCGAGTGAGCACGTTCGGATACGTGCGCTCCAGCCCATCCGGTTTGAAGGCGCCGTGGAAATCGATCATCAGATGATGCTCCGCTGCTTTCTTCGCTACGCGCCGGAAGAACGCCACCATCCACTGATCGTCACGATCCATAAAATCCACCTTCACTCCTGCTACGCCCCACTGTTCATACAACGGAAAGGCTTCATCCATCTGCCGTGCCACGTCGGTCCAGTGCGACCACAGCCACACTCTTACGTTCTTCGACTTCGCATACCGCAGTAATTCAGGAAGATCGATGTCGGGTTGAGCCTGCGTAATGTCTGCGCCGGATGAGTTCGGTCCCGTTCCATGCGCTGCCCATCCGCCGTCGAGGAGAAAATATTCAAACCCTGCCTGCGCGGCGAAATCGATGTAATGCTTCGCCGTTGCCGTATTCTTGCCCACCTTGAAATCGACGTGCTGGTCGTAAGGCCCGGACCACCAGTCCCACGCCGCTTTCCCAGGCCTGATCCATGAAGTGTCGGTGATTGCTGACGGCGGATTCAGGTTCTGGACAAGGTTCGATTGGATGAGCACGCCGGGGGTATCCCCGATCAGGATCACCCGCCATGGCGAAGCCAGAGGACTCTCACCGGAGACAGAAATCCCGGGATCATCGAGGCGAGGTGAGAGCCTGGCCTCGAGCGCTCTCGGATTCGTAGCTGAGTGCTTCAGGTACATGCCGGAATAGTTCTCGATGTGCGCTTCCGTGATTGCTAGAAACGATTTTCCAGGGAGTTGCAAAAGAAACGGCATCGCAATCAGCGACTCCGGATGGATACCGCTGAGAGCGACTGTACGATAGTTGTCCTCCCAAGAGGTCTGATAATTTCTGAGAATCAGTGGGTAAGCAGTCGCGTCCTCTGGAAGCACAAACTCGGTCTTCTCGTTGACGATTCGCACAGACTTCTCGAGCGGCTGGTCGGCAATGAGATAGCGGAATGCAACGCCGTCGTCATACGCGCGTGCCTCTATTTCCAATTTTCGATGCGGCCTTTCGGGCTCTTGCGTCTCGATCACTACGGTGTTGCAGATGTTTTGCACCGGGTTTGCTTTGCCGGCGGGAGTTGTGTAGCTCTCGTCGATTTTGGCGCGCGTCGAGGCGCTGATCGCCACACCATTTCCGAGCACCGGCTGATCCTGAATATCAAGCCCGAGCTTCGAGTTCTCGAGCACGGGCTTACCGTGGAAGCTCACAGCATATGTGAGTTGACCGCTTCGTTGGTGTGTTTGGAAGCTGATTTCAATTTGACCATCAGGCGAAGCAAGGACAAGCGGCTCCGCGCGGCTAAGCAACGAGCCGGATAAGACGAAGAGACCGCAAAGCGATGAATGCCTGAACCCGGGTGAGCGCATTTTTCTGTGCGCTCCACTTTTATCACGGGGACTGCCACACTGCGGATCTACCTGCAGCGTGATACATTCTTTCCGATCGCATCGAGATGTAAAGTAGAGCCTCGGGAGGGATCTCATGAGGAAACTGAACATATCTTTCGCTGCTTTGTTAATGGGTCTGGTGACTGCCGCGTCGGCGCAGGTTGTGCCGGCGCCCTCAAACCCACAGGTCGGCTCGCCGCAACCGGCAACGGCAGATCCCAAGGTGCCCCGCCCGCCGGCGAAGCCATGCGTCGTGCAGTTGTTCCAGAATCTTCAGTTCGCCGATTTTACGCCAAAGACTTTCAGTTACACGCCGCCCGCCGATTGTCATGCGCCCTGGACAAAGGTGGTATTCACGGCGGATTTCACGGTGACCGAAGGGCGGCAATTCGATCGCACGGCCGCATTCTATCTCGGCCACGCGAATATCTACTACGGAACGACGGCAGAGCCGAGCAGTACCGTGAGTCCGTCCTGGCACGTGGAGCGCGACGTTACGGATCTGAGTGCCATTTTCAAAAGTGCGCAGACCGGTGAAGCGGATCTCGGCAACTTCGTGGGGACCTCCGGAGGCGTGGTTTACAACGGCATCATTTATGCAAATGCTGCGCTCGAGTTCTACCCGGCGTCGTGGTTCGCACCCGCACCAACCGTTCCCGATGTAGTAGTACCGATGCCCGACGCCGAAGGGGGCGCTGCCACGCTAAACAACACGTCGAGCCAGTTGGCGCAGCCTGTCACGCTGCCGGCTAACGTGGAACGGGTCTACCTGGACGTGATCACGCAAAGCCAGATCGGCGATGAGTTCTGGTACACGTGCGTACCGAACGATGTGGCAAATGAGCTGCAGAGCTGCGGGAATACCGCGTTCCGGGAGGCCGAAATTTCGATCGACGATCAGCCCGCCGGCGTTGCGCCCGTGTATCCGTGGATCTACACGGGCGGTATTGACCCGTATCTCTGGCGGCCGATTCCGGACGTTCAGACGTTCAACTTTGTCCCATATCGCGTGGATCTGACGCCATTTGCCGGCCTGCTATCCGACGGCAACCAGCATACGGTGGCACTTAGTGTGTACAACGCCAATAAGTATTTCCTGGCGACGGCCAATCTGCTTGTGTTTATAGATCATTTCTCGAAGAAAGTAAGTGGCGGCATTTTGAGCAATAATCTAACTGCTGCGCCTTTGCCGGTGGTAACGGAAGACATCACGACTGCAACGAACGGCGATATCACGGGCACAGTTACCGTGACCTCCACGCGCGATTACTCGATCACCGGCTACCTGAAGACATCCCACGGAAGGATCGAAAACACCGCGGCACAACATATCGAATTCAACAATTCCCAAACGTTCGACATTACTTCTTCTGAGTACGTGCAGAACATACAGCAATCGACCACGATACGCGCGGAGTCGGCTCGCAAAAACGGGTTCATCGTCGAGCG
>JAFARV010000160.1 GCA_019245255.1 Acidobacteriaceae bacterium
CGAGATCGTCTGATCCGTTCGTCCTGTCCAGGTGGTTGCTGGAGATGTACCGGTTCCAATCGGTGCCGCACCGGCCGTGAGTTGCGCCAGCTGAATGAAATTGCGGCCGTTCAGCGGCAGCGACTCGATCGTATGCTCCTGCATTACCTGGCCCTCGGTTGCACTCTCGGCATTCAGCAGCGTATCCGCCGCAGCTGAAACCTCGATCGTCTGCGACACCGTGCCAAGGGTCAAATTCGTGTTAACCGCCGCCCGCTGGGCGAGTTGAACATTGATATCGCGGATATGCTGCGTCTCGAAGCCGCTCGCCGATATGTCCAGTTCATACACGCCGGGCTTGAGCTCGGAGAACACATATGTGCCACCTTGGTCTGTCTGAGCCTGCATAGACGTGTTTTCCTGCACATTGCGAAGCGTCAATTTAGCGTTCGCCACCGCCGCGCCATTAGGATCGGAAACTTGTATTGCGAGATCGCCCGTAATTCCCTGCGCTACCAGCACGATACCGCCACATATGGCCGTTAGTAGCAGCCAAAGACTGAACCTGGTCTTCATCGTGACCCCCTTTGAGCGCACATCTGGGATATGCCTTGGTCGTGATCGTAACTTCGGTCGCGGCAGCTCTCAAGAGAATCTGCGTCAGCCACGAAAGTTCACGTGGTGAAAACATTCCTTCGATCCCCACGTGAGTCAAAGCTGATGTAAATTCAGTAAGAACTGATACTTTGCGAACAGGTCCCCAATCACGCGAGCTTTCGGGGAAATTTCATACAGTGAAACCAGGCACGAATACCGAGCATGCACCGGCGGCTCACGAAGCCCAAAAGACTGCTGCAAAGTACATAATCGAAAGCGTCTCGCGAGCCTGCGACATCCTCGAAGCGTTTCGCGCCGATGGCGAGATGCTGCGCCTTTCCGATGTGGCGCAGCGGACCGGTCTCAGTAAAGCGACCGTGTTTCGGATGCTCTTTACGCTCGAACGCCGTGGGCTGGTTGAGCAAACCGGCAACCGCACGTATCGCCTTCGCATCCGGCCTTTGAAGCGTCGCAAGTACCGGATCGGCTATGGTGCACAAAGCACCGAGTTCGTTTTCTCCCGCACCGTCAGCGAGAGCATCCAGCGCGTCGCCCTCGAAGAGGACATCGATCTTGTGTTTCTGGATAACCGCTACTCAGCCAAGGTGGCGCTGCGAAACGCTGATCTGTTCGTCCGCGAACGCGTCGACCTCGTCATCGAGTTTCAAACCGACGAGCATTGTGCTTTCGCGATCTCTTCCAAACTGCACGACGCTTCGATTCCCATCATTGCCGTCGATATCCCACATCCCGGTGCCACTTACTACGGAGCGAATAACTATCGAGCAGGCCTCATTGGGGGCCGTTACCTCGCGCGCTGGGCTCTGCAGCACTGGGGCGGCAAACTCGACCAGGTGCTTCTCCTCGAGTTGCCCGCCGCCGGAGCGCTCCCGAAATCGAGGCTCTTCGGCACCTTGGCCGGTATTCGCGAACACCTGCCGCAAATCCACGATTCGCAGGTTGTGTTTCTGAACGGAAACGGCCAATTTGAGCGAAGTCTCGAGGTAACCCGGAAATACCTTCGAAGCAGCCCGATGCGCCGCGTTCTCGTGAGTGCCGTCAACGACCCGAGTGCAATCGGCGCCCTGCGCGCTTTCGAGGAAGCCGGCCGTGCAGCCGACTGCGCGGTCATGGGTCAAAACGCCAGCATCGATGCCCGCACGGAAATGCGATCGCCCGGCTCCCGGCTCATCGGATCAGTCGCATACTTCCCCGAGCATTACGGAGAATCCATTATTCCGCTCGCGATCGATATCGTTCAGGGGAAGCCCACGCCCCCAGCCGTCTTTGTGCGCCACCAACTGGTAACTCCATCGCGGCTTGCGGCCATTTACCCGGATGCTGTAGAGCAGGATCTCGACTGAGCACACCGAAGAACGGGTCATAGCTGACATAGCGAACTCCGCCGGTTTGCGAGCGCAAGTGTCCAAACTTTGCGTTAAAAAACATCTTCAATGTGTGCCTATTTTTCGCCTACTTCGGCTAACAGTGATGTGCGCGGTCTTTGTTTCCGCGCTTTTTGCAGCAACACCACAAAAGCCTCCGCAGGATCCGCTCGGCCGAACCAATCCCCGCTCTACCGTGACCGAATTTTTAGAGGCGTGTCACGGCAAAAACTATGAGCGCGCCTCACAATATCTCGAAATGAGCCAAATCCCTCAACGGCAACGGCCAGTGCAGGGAATTCAACTCGCGAAGGACCTTGAATCCGTCCTGAATT
>JAFARV010000213.1 GCA_019245255.1 Acidobacteriaceae bacterium
GCTTACAAAAACAGCATCCGCAACAAGCGGCGGAGCATTCTGACGATCGCGAGCATTGCGGTCTCGCTTTGTCTGCTCGGTGTGCTGATAGCGATTTATCATGCGCTGTACTTCAGCGAAGCGACGCCGGGCCAGGCGCTGCGTTTGATCGTGCGTCACAAGGTGTCGCTCGCGCAGGCGTTCCCGTCGGCGTACGAGCAGAAAATCCGGCAGGTGCCGGGTGTCGTAGAGATCTCTCCGTGGAACTGGTACGGAGGCACCTACAAGGACAACCGCGACCCGAAAAACTTTTTTGCGCGGTTCGGTGTTGATCCCGCTCGTTTCTTGAAGATCCGAACGCAGCTGGTAATGCCGGAAGACGAAAGACAGGCATTCATTCATGAGCGCACTGCTTGCGTGATTGCGCGCGATCTCGCCGAGAAGCTCGGTATTAAACTGGGCGATCGAGTCACTCTGGATGGCGACATCTATCCGGGCAAGCTGGAATTGAACGTGCGCGGGATTTTCGACGATCCCGACGCGCAGACATCCCTGTTCTTCAATATGGAATATCTTCGCGAGTCCCAGCCGTTGGGGCGCCGGGGATGGGACAGCACAGTGGCTGTGCTTGCGGACAGTCCGCAGGACGTGCCCCGGATAGCGGCGGCGGTGGATAAGATTTTCGAGAACTCATCGGCGCCCACAAAGACCGAATCGGAACAGCAGTTCACGTTGAGCTTTGTCGCGTTCCTTGGCAATGTGAAGCTTTTTCTGTTAAGTATTTGCGGAGCAGTGACGTTCACGATTCTTTTGGTATCCGGCAACACGATGGCGATGTCGGTACGAGAACGAATCAAAGAAGTCGGGGTGCTGAAGACGCTCGGGTTCACGAATGAGGCGGTACTTGGCATTATTCTTGGTGAGGCTGTAACGATTTCGCTGATTGGAGGCGCTATCGGGCTGGTACTTGCGAGCGTGCTTTGCGTGGGAGTGGGTAAGGCTGGTTCGGCTTTCGTGGCCCAATTGCGGGGTTTGTCACTCACGCCGGCGACGATTCTGATCTCGCTCGGGATTGCGGCGATGATCGGTTTGGTAAGTGCGTTTATTCCTGCATTAAATGCCGCGAGAACTAAAATTCTCGATTCGCTGCGGTATGCAGGCTGAGGCTGAATATGTCGATTCCACTCTCTTACAACGTTCGCAACCTGATGGTTCGCAAGACGACGACGCTGATGACGGCCGCGGGCATCGCTCTGACGATTGCGGTACTGCTCGCCACGATGGGGCTGGTTCGCGGCCTGAGATCCGCGTTTGAGGCCACCGGTGATCCTCTGCACGTACTCGTGCTGCGCAAGGGCGGCAACGCTGAGTTGACAAGTCTGCTGACGCAGGAACAATTCCAGATCGTAAAGAGCTTTCCCGGCATCGCAAAGGGAAGCGACGGGCAGCCGATGGCGTCGATTGAAGTTGTGACCGTTATCAATATACCGAGCGAAGACAGCCCGGAAGGTATGAACGTGACGGTGCGCGGACTGTCGGTGCAGGGCGTGCAGATGCGAAAGCTGAAAGTGATCGAGGGGCGCTGGTTCAAACCCGGATTACGCGAAGTGGTGGTGGGTAAATCTATCGCCAAGCGCTATCCGGGAGCAACCCTCGGCAAACAGCTCAGATTTGGAAAAGGCTATTGGACAGTGGTCGGGATCATGGATGCCGGCGGGAGCGCGACCGACAGCGAAATCTTCGGCGACGGCAACCAGGTGGCTTCCGACTTCAACCGGGCGGACACGTACAGCTCCGCTCTGCTCGAGGCGACGGACGAAGGCACGGCCGCAGCGCTGCGGAATGCGCTCCAATCCGATCGCCGACTGAACATTTCAGTGATGACCGAAAAAGAATATTACGAAGAACAGACCGTATCATCCCGGCCAATTCAGTTTCTGGGCACGTTTGTATGCATCATTATGGCCGTCGGAAGCGCGTTCGCGGCCATGAACACGATGTATGCGGCAGTTGCCCGGCGCGCGCAGGAGATCGGGACGCTGCGCGTGCTCGGTTTCAATCGCGGAAGTATCCTGTTCAGCTTCTTTCTGGAATCTGTGCTGTTGGCGATTGTGGGCGGCATTCTGGCCTGCATCATCGTGTTGCCGCTGAATAATGTGACAACGGGGCTCGGGAACTTCATCACGTTCAGCGAGACGAGTTTTAATTTCCGGATTGGCCCTGAATTGATGGCCATCGGCTTGGTGTTCGCGCTGATATTGGGAGCGGCGGGAGGACTTCTGCCGGCGCGACAAGCTGCACGAAAGGAGATATTGACTGCGTTGCGCGAAACGTAGCGGCGCAGGTCAAAATTGTAGTAGGCCGTAAACGCAAATGGAAACCGAACTGAAGAGTCTGAGGATTGATCGCTCGGCGAAAACATCGCCGCCGTCGAAGCCGGTTGGGCGATATATCGCACTTGCGGTGGTGGTGGTCCTGATTGGGGCGGGCGCGCTGTTCGCCTACCAGCGCCTGAATGCCGCCGTACCAGTACACGTCGTACAGGTACAGTCGCCGGAATCCGAGGCAGCCGCCGGTGAGCAGATCATCCTGACAGCTACAGGCTACATTGTGGCCCATCACAAGATTGAGGTTGCTTCGAAAGTGGTCGGACGCGTCGCCTGGATCGGAGTGGAGAAGGGGGATCACGTAAATGCGGGGCAGGTGCTGGTTCGCCTGGAAGACGATGAGTACCGGGCACAGGTCCAGCAAAGCGAAGGCCAGCTTGAGAACTTACAGGCAAGGCTGCTGGAATTGCAAAACGGATCCAGGCCGGAAGAGGTGGACCGGGCGCGTGCGGATCGCGAACAGGCACAGGCCGATTTGGAGAATGCAAAAGTCACGCTGGACCGAACGAAGCAGTTGGTAACGGAAGGCGTTCTTGCGAAGCAATCGCTCGATGATGCACAGGCAAAGTACGATAGCGCCGCCGCGAAGGTTGCGAGTCTGCAGCAGACATTAGATCTGGCAGTGCGCGGCCCGCGCAAAGAAGAGATTGAGCAAGTCCAGGGGCAGATTGAGCAGGCCCGCGGCTCAGTTGATTACGCGAGAACGCAGTTAGAGAACACGGTGATCAAAGCTCCGGTGTCGGGGACGATTCTTGACCGGAACGTGGAAAGAGGCGAGTTTGTGACCAACGGATTCGTGGGAGACAAGGGTGCGAAAGGGTACCTCGTGACGATGGCGGATCTGAATGACTTACAAGTGGAGTTAGATATCAGTCAAAACGACTTGGCGAAGCTGGCGCCAGATCAGAAGGGCATTGTGACGACGGACGCGTATCCGGATCGCAAGTACAAGGGCTACATCGAAGAGATTTCGCCCGAGGCGGATCGTGCTAAAGCGACGGTGCAGGTGAAGGTCAAGATACAGCATCCGGATGCCTACCTTCGTCCAGATATGAACTCGACGGTGTCGTTTTATAACGACGCGAAGAATCAGTCTTCGCAGCAAACGAAAACGGTGGTAACAGTGCCCGCGAGCTCGGTGAGGGATGGAGCAGTTTTTGTAGTCGTGGACGGCCGCGCACGGCGCAAGGCAGTTACGACTGGCGGAACGAGCAGTAACGGCGTTCTGATCGATAGCGGCTTAATCGGCGGTGAAGAACTGGTGACGGATCCTCCCGCTGATCTGAAAGACGGTCAGCGGGTAAAGGTCGTCTAAGAAAACACATTCGGATGGCAAACATGAGTGAGACGGTAGTTAAGACCAAAAGACTGAGTAAGGAGTTCATCCGCGATGAGTTCCATGTCAAAGCGCTGGATGCGGTGGACATTGAGATTCACCGCGGCGATTTTATTGCGCTGATGGGACCTTCGGGGTCCGGCAAATCTACGCTGCTTCATCTGATAGCGGCAATGGATAAGCCTACCGACGGTGAGATTGAAGTGCTGGGGGCGAACTTGCGGCAGATGAGCGATAAAGCGATCGCTCACTGGCGAAACGTGCACATCGGTTTTGTCTTTCAGTCGTTCAACCTGCTGCCGGTACTTACAGCGCTCGAAAACGTGGAACTACCGTTGAAGCTCACCCGCCTGAACAAGAAGGAGCGCATTGAACATGCAGAGACGGCGCTCAAGCTGGTAGGGCTGGGGGACCGCATGGGGCATTTGCCCAAACAGCTTTCAGGTGGACAGGAACAGCGTGTTGCGATTGCCAGGGCGATCGTGACGGACCCGGACCTCATCCTGGCTGACGAGCCGACGGGGAACCTGGACGCGGCTGCAGCGGAGGACGTGCTGACCATGCTAGCGAGGCTGAATCGCGAGTACGGAAAGACTATCGTCATGGTGACGCATGACCCGCATGCCGCGCGCTTCGCGAAGACGGTACGTCATCTCGAGAAAGGGCGCTTGCTCGCGGAAGGGACACTGCCAGCCGACTGGGCAGGTGCGGTAGCGGTGAGGGCGTAGAGGCGAGCCGTATCCGATCCGCCCAGCACATTCGCCAACTCCTTGTTTGCCGGCCATATGCATCCATCTGTCTTAGAACAGAGTTGGTGCTGAAATTAAATAAAAGAGATGGTAGCTATTGCGCCTAGAGCCGTCCGGCTTCGTTATGCCGTCTTTGTCGCTTTGGCGTTGTTGATCAACGTCATCGACGGTATGCTGACCCGATCTGCGGGTGATGCACGGCGTCAACTCATTTTGGCTATCGCAAGCTGTTTCGATGTGGTCCTGGTCGTGGTGGCGCTGTACTACGGGCTTTTGGTCCGGTCAGGAGTACGAACGAAAGCTAGCATGATCATAGTCACGCTGCTCGCGATGATACGCGCGGGCTTTTTGTTTCCTAGCGGGAGCGTCAAGATGATCATCGCCGGTATTTGCGAACTGGGGTTCATCGGAATCGTGATGATGTACGTCCAGCAGGTGAGAAAGACCAATCGGGAATCAGAAGCCGATCCCGTGGAGGCGATTAGGACAACGATTCGGACGATTTTGCCGCTTCCGATCGCAGTGAACGCGCTGGCGGCCGAACTAGCCATCGTGTATTACGCCTTCTCTTGGTGGGCAAAGCCCCATAATCCTGTCAATAGTCAGGCGTTCACGAATTACGCGAAAATCGGGCGGGCCGACTTGCTCAGCGTTCTACCTATCGTCTGCATATTGGAAATAATTCCGATCCATCTGTTACTCCAACTCTGGAACTCAGCGGTGGCTTGGGCTGCGACAGGTCTCAGTGCATACGCGTTAATTTGGCTAGTGGGGCTAGCACGATCGTTTCCTCTTCGGCCAACGCTCGTTGCCCGCGACTATGTTTATCTCCGGTACGGTTTAATTTTTCAATTGCACGTACCTCGACCGCTTATTGCGTGCAGTCGCCGTGCAGTACCGGAAGACAGCCAGTTTGCCGTACCGCGCAAGACTGAGCCCACTCATTACATCGAATTCGTACGCGAAGTGACGGCAGAAGGATTGTTCGGTTTTCGGCGACGGCTTACGCGAGTAGCGCTAACGTTCGATGATCAACCTGCCTTTGCGCGGGCACTGCCGCAAACCTCCGAGTAGCGGCTGGATTTCGGGGCATACCCGAGCGCGCGTACTAGTTCATCGGCCGTCCGGGTGGCGCTATGGGCGAATGTGGCAGCCGGTGCCTACGTCTTGAGCCCGGGTCGAACCGCCGGACAGCAGTCATCCTGTTTCGAGCAAGCATATGTGCCGGAGTCACCGGATGCTGCGCAACGCCGGCGGAACATCACGCGGGTTTCAGTCCGCCGCGTGATCGTGCCCTCTTTTTTGGCGCTGGTGTCGGGCGAGTGCGCGGTTGGCTATCCATCGCGGCTCGCAAAATCCGGTTAATCCGCGTCTGGTAGCCTTTGCCGTAGGCTTTCAGCCAATCCAACACATCGGCGTCAAGACGGATGGTTAGCTGCTGTTTCACGGGCGGCCATGCTGTGGTTGCCTTGGTGAAAAACTCGTCACCCAGAGGCGGAATATCCGAGTAGTCAATGGGCATGGCATCCAAGCGCCGCTCCTCTGCCGGGGTGAGTTGCCGGGGTTTCTTCGGGTCAGGTCGATAATTTTTCATCGTATTGCCTCTGTTCGCGTTCGTTGGCCTTCCTCGCAGAGATCAGCCGGATAACTTCGCCGCGTGAAGTGTAGGCCACCACAAAAAGCCGTCCTTCGATCTTGCCTATTGTGATGCGCCGTTCCTCGCGGTAATCGCGCCGGGTGTCCTCGGTGTCGAGCCGGTGCGTGTCCATAAATACCCGTGAGGCGTATTCGAAAGGGACGCCATGCTTGGCGAGATTCTGCGCGGCCTTCCGGTCGTCCCATTAAAATAGCATCCCACAACATAGCTACTTTTGTAACTACATGCAAGCAAAATGTTTCGGGGCGAAAAGGACCCTTTTGAAACGGCCTCTTTTTTTGCAAAGCTTTACCGGAAACGTGGTGTCCCTACGAAGCGAAGTGATCGGCCCGAGTTTCATAACTCCGGGTTATGCGCAGCCGGGCGCGG
>JAFARV010000396.1 GCA_019245255.1 Acidobacteriaceae bacterium
ACTCCGCGGAAGCTCTGGAGATGGTCGATGAGACGCTGCGGGGGATGGCGCACGGCGGCATGCACGACCATCTCGGCGGCGGATTTCATCGCTACTCCGTCGATGAGCGCTGGTTTGTGCCGCACTTCGAAAAGATGCTCTACGACCAGGCGCAGCTTGCGATCGCCTACCTCGAAGCATTTCAAATCAGCCATCACCCATTCCTTTCCGAGGTCGCCCGCGGCATTTTCGAGTACGTCTTGCGGGACATGACCGATCCATCCGGTGGCTTCTTTTCGGCGGAGGACGCCGATAGCGCTCGCCCCGAAAATCCATCTGAGCACGGCGAAGGCGCATTCTACGTCTGGACCAAAGCCGAGATCGACAGCGCATTAGGACCGGATGCGATCCCCTTCTGTCTCCGGTACGGCATCGAGGACAACGGCAACGTCGCACAAGACCCTCAGGCTGAGTTCACCGGTCGCAACATACTCTACTTAGCTCGCACGCTGACCGAAGTTACGGCGCGCACCGATATCGAAACTCTGGACGAGCCGCTTACTCGGGCTAAGCAAAAGCTCTTCGATATCAGGTCCGCACGGCCTCGCCCGCACCTGGACAACAAAATCCTTACCGCCTGGAACGCACTGATGATCTCCGCGCTCGTTAAGGGCTACTCGGTGCTCAGGGAGACCCGCTATCTCGATGCCGCGGAACGCGCTGCATCGTTTCTCCTTTCTGCGCTCTATGACCGGCCGGCCAAGCGCCTGCTGCGCCGTTTCTGCGATGGAGATGCCGCTGTCTCCGCTTTTCTCGATGACTACGCGTTTCTTGCGCAGGCCCTGCTCGATCTCTTTGAAGCCACGGGCAAAGCCGAGTATCTCGAGCGCTCGGTTGCGTTTGCGAACGCCATTCTCGAAAAATTCGAAGACCCTCAAAACGGCGGCTTCTTCAGCACAGAGGCCGTTTCGGACGATCTGCTCCTGCGCATCAAAGATGACTACGACGGCGCCGAACCGTCCGGTAATTCCGTCGCCACAGATGTCCTGCTGCGACTGGCGCACCTTTCCGGCAACGGAGCCTTTCGGACATCAGCAGAGAAATCTCTGCGCGCGTTTGCGGCGAAGCTGCGTGCCCAACCTACCATCGCGCCGCAAATGCTGGTTGCGGCCGGGCGGATGCTGAGCGCGCCACGGCAGATTGTGATCCGCTGTGCTGAGATGAGCGCCGAAGTGCACGACCTGCTTGCGCCCTATCAACACGATTTTCAACCTTGGTCGGTTGTGCTCGCGCTCACCGACGAAGCTGCGCTCCGCCTCCGCGATTTGGCGCCGTTTCTCGCATCGCTCGAACGTAAGGGCCGAATCACAATTTACGAGTGCCACAACTTTACTTGCGACCTCCCGAAAGTTATTGAATGAGCCTTGTACGTGCGATACTGTGGCCGATGGAAACCACAAACGATTCCGGCCGCACGACCACGCTCAGGGGCAAGCCGTTTCGCTTGGCAGGTCCCGAACTTCGGGTGGGCGATAACGCGCCCGACTTCGAAGTGGTGGACTCCTCTTTGCAACCATGTAACCTCCAAAAGACCGGGAACGGCATCAGGATCTTCAGCGTTGTGCCGTCACTCGATACACCTGTCTGTGACGCGCAGACGAGACGTTTCAACGACGTTGCGGACGACCTCGGCGATATCCGGATTTATACCGTCAGTATGGATCTGCCGTTCGCCCAAAAGCGCTGGTGCGGCAATTTCGGAGTAGATAGAGTGATCATGCTATCCGACCACAGAACCGGATCGTTCGGCGAAAATTATGGCACTTTGATCCCCGACCTGCGCATTGAGAGCCGCGCCATTTTCGTGCTCGATGGCGAGAACCGCCTCAAGCACGTTGAATATGTGAAAGAGGTCGGCGAGCATCCAAACTACAACGCTGCTCTCGACGCTGCCAGGTCGGCCAGTTCGTCTTCTGTTTCGGCATAGCACTCAACAAGTTCCACCTCCACGGAACATTTCGCGGTTACCTACGTCTAAACCCAATCGAAGGAGCGCGACGTGGAAACCTTCTGGAAGGACCTCCGGCATTCGGTGCGGATGTTCTCGCAGGCGCCCGGCTTCACAATTGCCGCTGTGGCCGCGCTGGCGCTCGGCATCGGCGCTAACACTGCAATCTTTTCAGTTGTCAACACGGTTCTCCTGAAGCCGCTCACATACCCGGACCCAGACCGGATCGTTCAGTTCCGGCTCGTTTCTCCAGACGGAGACTGGCCGGGCGCTTCTGTCCCGAAATTCGCGATGTGGCGCGAACAATCGAATGTCTTCCAGGATGTTGCCGCATTCGATCTGCGTGGCCCTGGCCTAAACCTCACCGGCGGCGATCATCCGGAGCAGGTGAAAGGTCTCCACGTTACCACCGATTTCTTCCGGCTCTTCGGAGCCTCGGTTCAACTCGGCCGGACATTCTCGAGCGAGGAAGACGCTCCGCACGGTCCGCGGGCGGTTGTGCTCACGGATGCGCTATGGCATCGCCGCTATGGCTCGGACCCGCGCATCATCGGCAAGTCCATCGAACTCGGCGGCGAAGCATACACCGTTGTTGGCGTCCTCGCGCCATCCTTCCAGCGCGATCCGATGCCGGACGTGCTGCTGCCGTTTCAGTTCAATCTCGCAACTGACGACCAGGCTCATTACTTTTCCGCGGCTGCAAGACTCAAACCAGGGGTCACGCTGCAGCGGGCAAACGAGCAGTTAAAGCTCGCGGCTGACCGGTTCCGGCATCGGTTCCCGGGAACACTCGCTTTCGGGCCGAAAGACAGGTTCGAAGTAAAGCCTCTAAGAGACTCGATTGTGTCGGACGTGCGTTCGTCGTTGCTGATCCTTACCGCCGCGGTTGTTCTCGTTCTTCTCATTGCTTGTGCTAACGTTGCTAATCTCCTGCTTGTTCGCGCCACGGCCCGCAAGCGCGAAATAGCCATTCGTGCTGCCGTGGGGGCAGGACGAGCACGCATTATTCGCCAGTTGCTTACCGAAAGCGTGTTGCTCTCCGGGCTCGGAGGTGTCTTCGGTTTCGTCCTCGGCGTCGCTGGCGTTCGCGTCCTGCTGGGTTTGAGTCCAGGCGACATCCCGCGCATCGGCGAGAACGGCGCGAATGTCGTTCCCGATTGGCGCGTCGTGTTGTTTACCATCGGCGTGTCCCTCCTCACCGGTATTCTCTTCGGTCTGATTCCTGCATTCGACGCTTCGCGCGCCGATCTTAGCTACACGCTCAAGGAAAGCGGGGCAAGGACTGGAAGCAGCCTACGCCAAAACAAAGCGCGCTCGTTGCTGATCATCAGCGAGATGTCACTCGCGATCGTGCTGCTTATCGGAGCGGCGCTCCTGATTCGCACTTTCGTTGCGATTCGGATGACACCGCCCGGACTCGATCCGCACCACGTCCTTGCGCTGGACATGTCCCTGACCGGCCCTCACTTTCACACATCTGCCAGTGTCGGCGCACTCTCTCGCGCGGGCATTGAGCGTCTTCAATCACTGCCGGGCGTTGAAGCCGCTTCTACGACCTGTTGCATCCCACTGCAAAACGGCTATGGCCTGCCGCTCGTTATCGTCGGACGGCCGCTTACTAATGGACCCGCACACGGCGGCGCCGGATGGAACACAGTCGATGCCGACTTTTTCGAAACCTTTCGCATCCCTCTCCTGCGGGGTCGCACATTCACGAGGCGCGACACCCACGCAAGCGCGCCGGTTGTCATCATCAATCAAGCGCTAGCCAAGCAGCTCTGGCCCAAGGGCGATCCCTTGAAGGACGAAATCATCATCGGCAAGGGCGTCGGGCCCGAGTTTGACGATCCGCCGCGCCAGATCATCGGCATAGTAGGCGATGTGCGCGATCAGGGTCTTAATCACGACCCCAATCCGAATATGTATATCCCCGTTTCGCAGGTACCGGACGGAGTAACGGCCCTCAACGCGCGGATCGGCCCGCTCATCTGGGTTGTCCGCGCGACCGGCGATCCCTATCAACTCTCTCCCGCCATTCAAAAACAACTTCTGCAAGCCAGCGGAGGCCTCCCTGTCGCGCACATCCAGACGATGGACGAGATCGTCTCCCGTTCCACCGCGCGCGAGCACTTCAACATGCTGCTGCTCACCATCTTTGCCGCGTCGGCCCTGCTGCTCGCCGCGATCGGCATCTATGCGCTGATGTCCTACTCGGTCGAGCAGCGTACTCAGGAACTGGGCATCCGCATCGCGCTCGGCGCGGGATACAACGACGTTCGCAACCTGGTTGTCTTTCAGGGCATGCGCCTCGCGCTGATCGGAGTAGCGGCCGGTGTCGCGGCAGCGCTTGCACTTACTCGTTTTATAGCGGCCATGCTGTTCCATGTGAAGCCATGGGACCCGCTGGTGTTTGTTTTCGTCCCGGTTTTCCTCGCCGGCGTCGCGCTGCTGGCTGTCTGGGTGCCCGCTCACCGGGCTACGCGCGTCGATCCGGTCGATGCTTTGCGTTACGAATGAGGGAGCCGTCCTCGGAAACGTTCCGTGGCTCAGCAGGATCTCGTTAACAGGAGTCCCGTGTCCAAAGCTGTTGCAACTTACCCCGTTCACCGGTACCGGCCGGATGCACTGACGCCGGAGGTTGTCGACCCGCGCATAGCGGATGTGGAGGCGCTGGCACGCTGGCTCGACTACGCATTCGAGTTGCCCGGCGGCTTTCAGTTCGGCATCGCTGGAATCATCGGACTCATACCAGGAATCGGCGATGTTTTTGATGCTCTGATATCGCTATACATCATTGGGCGCGCGGTCCAGCTTCGAATTCCGCGAGTGGCGGTCGCGCGCATGCTCGTGAACGTAGGCATCGAAGGTCTAGCCGGCGCGGTTCCGTTTATCGGTGACCTATTCGATATCGCATTCAAAGCAAACCGTCGCAACTACCGCCTGCTAAAGAGTCATCTATCGAAACCAACGCGTCAGACTGCGGGCGACCGGGTGTTTCTGATTGTGGCTATCCTCCTGGCCGTTGCGGTGATTGTACTGCCTATCATCGGCTTGATCGAAGTGATCAAGTGGATTGTGTAGCGGGCTCATGGATGCGCGATGACCATCAGCGCGTTCGCGCGTTCGAGCGTAAAGGTGAGTGCGGTGTTCAGACTCTCCGGGTCGAGCGCGCCGAAGCTTTCATCAAGAATTAGCAGGCCGGGATTCTGAAGCAGAGCACGGGCAATGAATACCCGGCTACGCTCGCCGTGCGAAAGCTGCCATCCACCTTCTCCCACCATCTGCAGCAGGCCACTCGGCATGCGCTCGAGTAACCCTCCCAAACCAACGCCGCGGCAGACCTCCTCGGCTTGGTCGAAATCCGCTGCCAGGGCAGGCCATCGCCGTCCACATAAGAGGTTGAAAGCGAGCGTGCCGGTCAGGATGTAATTTTCATGAAATTGCGGTACCCATACGACGTGCTTACGCCAGCCGTCGCGCCCGAGAGTCTGCATATCGAGGCCACCCGCAAGCACGAGGCCAGAGTGAGGTTTGCGCGCTCCTGCGAGCAGCGACGCGAGGGTTGTTTTCCCTCCACCCGAAGGACCTTCGAGTAAGACCCGGTCTGCGCGGCGGATTGCGAGAGTACATCCGTCCAACACCGGGGGGCCGTTGGTGCGATAGCGGAAGGTCAGACGATCCGCTTCGAGTACGTATCTCGCCGAGTGAGCAGGCTCGGTTGAAGGACTGCCAGAAGTGCCGGCAAGCTCTGCCCGGCGTGCCGCGTTGAAGAGATGCTTGAGCCGCTTCCAGGCGACATAGGCGCCTGAGATCTCAGAGAGAGCTCCTGCGATGCGATCGAACGAGGTCCAGGCTAAGAGAATCCCACCGAGAATCACCGCTATTTCTGTTTGTGAGCTTCGGCCGGTGACAACCGTTTGTGCGAGACAGATGAGGCCAAGGACAAGCCACGCGCGCGGAACCACTTTGACGAGGACAGTGCCGATGTGATCGATTCGCTTGGAGTGCGTGTAGTATGCGTCAAGACCGGCGTCTTCATCCTCATGCCATCGCTCGCGAGAATGCTGTGCAAGACGCGTACGGTGGCCAGTCATCGCCTCCACCAAATCACGAGTCAATTCGAGCCGATTGCCCGTCCACTGTTCGTATGCGACGAGGAAGCGCCAAGCAAAGAATAATGTCAGGCCCAGGCAGATGACGAGCAAGATTGCGAAGCGGCCGAGCACGAATCCGGCGAGCGTCAGGTCGACGAGGGCCAGTACTCCGGAGATGCCCGCTCCGAGCGCCAGCGATTCGATGGCATCCGCCTCGAATGACTGGCCGAGAAAACTGCCGATTCCCTGATGTCGGATCTCGTCGGGATCGAGCCGGAGCACTCCGGCGAGAAGCCTGCGTTTGAGCAGGCCTCCCACGCTAACAGCGAGTGCACCCTGTAGCCACAGGCCCATTGCACGAAAAGGGACAATGGTCGCCAATAGCAGGGCCCAACCCGCGAGCGAGCCGCGATCCATGTGGCCGCTGAGTGACAAGCTGCCCAACACCGCCCAGGAGCAGAGCCACAAGGCGTATTCGACAATGTGCGAAAGCACCAGAAGACCCGCGTTGCGAAAGGCGCCTATCTGCGCGAACCAACGGGCCAAAGGAGCAGCACAGGATGCGCGAAATCTCCAACCATCGCGGAACGGCGTGGCCCCGAGTTGAGCGTCTCCAAGAAGCGCGGCAGCACGTTCGCGTCGTTTGCCTTCTATGGCGCAACGGTCGAGAAGCTCCTCAGTGCGATGCGCACGGTCGCCCAGGCGTGTGCGTCTGAGTTCACAGGCAAGAGCATGAGTCGAGATTTCGATGATGTCGTCATCCGGCGAAACCAGCCGAAGTTTTCCTTTGCGCTCTCCGGCGATCGCGATGAAGCGATCACCAATGAGCAGGATGGCCGGGCAGATGCCGCTAAGCTCGCTCTCGAGGTCCTGGTAAGCGGCGCAGATCGGTTCCACTTCGCAACCGAAGCTTTGAGCCGCGTGGTCCATCCAGGATTCGAGCTGGAACATTTGAGGCGAAGCAAGATCAAAGGTCCCCTCGGGTGTGAAGCCGGAATGCTTCAGCAGAGCTGTGACGCAGTCTCGAAGCCGTTCGAGCGGCCATGCGCCGTTCATGCGACCTCCGCTTCGCGATCGTGAGAGGAATCGCGAAGGGCCTCAACAGTCTTTCCCGATTGGACGCGAATGCGCCGCCAGGTGCGCCCGGACCAGAGTCCCGAGCGAGCGTGCAGCTCGGCGGCCAACAGTTGCGCATAGCGTGAGTTGGGATCTTCCGCGAGTTCCTGCGGATCACCTTGTTCGGCGATACGGCCTGCTTCGATGACGACGACACGATCAAAGAGGCGGGTCTCGTCGATGTCGTGCGTAACGCAAAGTAAGGTTGAGTTGCGCCACAAACGACGGACCCGAACCAGGAGTTCGCGCCGCTTCTCACGGTCCAAGCCACGGAACGGCTCGTCTAACACGGCGACCGGGAGTTCGCCGCGCACGATGGCTCGCGCGAGCCTTACCCGTTGGCCCTCGCCGCCGGATAACAGGGCTCCGCCTTCGCCAAGCACGTTCTGCAAGCCGCCGGGCAACGATTCGAGGACATTACGCAGTGACGCCGCGTCGATGGCACCGGCGACGTCTGCGCTGCCCCAGTCCGTGCCG
>JAFARV010000458.1 GCA_019245255.1 Acidobacteriaceae bacterium
GTACATCCGTGGTCAGGTTCGGAGCACCGTTGGCATACGGGACGCCGAGTTTCAGGGCAGCGTAGGCGTAGAGCTGGCTGGGGGCGATATCGGGATCGCTGTTGCGCAGACCTTCTTCAAAGGCCTCGATGTTGTGGTGAACAGGCGCAGTCTTATGGAAGGACTCGGTTGATCCGCACCAGATCATCACCAGCCGAGAACAGCCGTTGCGGCGCTTGAAGTCCCGGATATCGTCCATAAGCGCCTCGGCCAGGTCCATTTTGTTGGCTGCGGATTTCTTGTTCGGTCCGTCGATGCGCTTGACGTAGTTCTGATCGAAGACGGCCTTCATGGGTTCGATCGAAGAAAGAGGCTCTTTCAGCTGATCGAGGAGAGGCTGTTCAAGCACGCGAGCACGGGAGGCAGCCTGGTAGGCGTTGTCTTCGTAGATGTCCCAGGCCCCGAAGGTAATGCATTCGAGCGGGGTGAGCGGGACGAAATCCTTGATTTTTGGGGTCCGGTTTTCGGGGCGTTTTCCGAGGCGGATGGTTCCGAGTTGCGTAAGCGAGCCGATGGGGGCACCCAAGCCGCGCTTTATGGCCTCGACACCGGCGATGAAAGTGGTGGTCACAGCGCCCATGCCCGGGATCAGAATACCGAGGCGTCCATCGGCGGGCGCGATGGTGACATTACCTTGTTTTGACAATCCAAGTCTCCTCAAACCGGACTGCGGCGGCGCGAGATTCTCTTGGACGAAGGAGCCCGCAGGCGGGTTTCGCCATACCGGTTAGAGTGTCTGGATCGGAGCCGCCCAGCGGTTCTACGCTATACTAACATCCGATGTCACAGCGTGTTACGGGCACCCTCTCGGCACTCGTTGTCGACGACGAAGCGCTTGCGCGAGAAGAACTTAGGTACCTGCTAGGAGATTTTCCGGAGGTGGAAGTAGTGGAAACTGCCGGAAACGGGCTCGAGGCTGTAGATCTCATCGGCAAGCTGGAGCCGGACCTCGTCTTCCTGGATGTCCAGATGCCGGGGCTCGACGGCCTGGGTGTGATTCGCGAGTTGAAGCAGCGGGGCGGGGAGCTGCCGCATTTCGTGCTGACCACCGCGTTTGATAACTATGCCGTGGAGGCATTCCGCCTGGAGGCTTTAGATTACCTGCTGAAGCCGGTCGAGAAGGAACGGCTTGCGGAGTCGTTGGCGAGGGCCAGACGGGCGGCCGAGGAGCGGCAATCGGGCGAGCAGGCGAAGGACGAGACGGCTCCGAAAGGGCTGGCCCTGCAGCGGACCAAGCTTCTGGTGAGGGCGAATAATCGGAATCTGATCGTCGATGCGCAGGATATGATCTATGCGACCATCGACGACGGAACGATCACGGTCGTCACGTCCCATTTTGAGGGGCAGTCGAACTATCGCACCATCGAGGAGCTGCAGTCGAACCTCGATCCGAACCTGTTCTGGCGCGTGCACCGGTCGTTTCTTGTCAACATCAATAAGATCCGCGAAGTGATTCCGTGGTTTAAGTCGAGCTTCCAGCTGAAGATGGATGACAAGAAGCAGACGGAGATCCCGGTGAGCCGTATCCAGACAAAGCGGTTGCGGGCGCTGCTGAAGATCTGACGGCGATTGAGTCCGGCGCGGCGTCGGATCTATTCCAGCGTGAAGGTGGTGGCTTCGCGGGCAAGCTCGTTGCCCTGCCTGACGACGAACTGCACTTCGTAGTTGCCGGGTGGAAATTTGTCCAATGGTACGGTCGCGACGTACTGCAATTTTCCGTTGGCGTCGGCAGACCCGAGTTCCGGTTTTCCTCCGCCAAGGTCCTGACCATCCTTATTGAACCGGATGGTGAGGTCCGGTTTTGCGGTATTGGCGCCATCTAAATAAATGACGGTGTAAAGCGAGAGCGCCTGAGTATCCTTCTTGTCGACCAGGCTGAGGGTGGGTGTGATGACCTTGTCCTGCATGATGAAGGGATCATCGGCCGAGGTATTCTCAGTGCGGCTTCGGACGCTGCGCACGACTGCGATGCTGCTGATATCGAGAGCTGCGGAAGGGCCCGGCATAACGAAGGTTGACTTACGGATGGCGGTCTTGTCCGATTTGCGATCCATCACAGCGGCCTTCAGCAGGTAACGCCCTGGCGCAAGCGCAAAGTGCTCGGTGTAAAAGAAGTGACTTTGCTTGAGAGCGGGAACCTGGTCTTCCTTTGGGTTCAACGGTACGTTGCCGTGGAACTTTCGAACGATGTCGCCCTGCGGGTTTGTGACCATGACCTCGTACGCAAATTCGCCCTCCATGCGCGTGTCGGCTGCAGTGTTCGAGGTCTTCTTTAACTGGGGCTCGGGTGGGGCTTTTGTAAACGAGAAAGGCTCCATTGGAACATCGAGGACGAGTTCACAGATGGGGTCTTTGCCATTCCGGAAATGCATGGCGGAGGCGTGTATGGCGAAGTCGCGCGGCGCCGGATTGGCATTGAGGGCAGTCAGCAGAGGCATCTCGTAGGGCGCCATGGTGTCGCCGCCCTCGACGGGAGGCAGCGCAAAGTAGCCGGAGCGGGAGATCAGTTTGACTCCTGGCCGTGTGGTCTTGAGTTCGATGGTGCGAAAAGTTCCGTCATACTTTTCGAGGCCGGGATTGTATGTGAGCTCGTAGTAAGTCTCGATTTCCTCGACGGCCTTTCGCATTTCATTGCGGAAGTCATTTTGATTAGCCATCATGAAGCCGCCGGTTGACTTGGCGAGCTCATCCAGAAAATTCTGCATGTTGGTTCTGCCGCTTTCGATGACGTTATCCATTTCCCGCGCCATTTGGGGAGTGACCGTGGTGGAACGCGAAAATTGCGCGCGGCTGGCCGAGGCCGCGCCCCTCAATTGCGAGGCGCCAGCATCATTTAATGCGGTGGTATTGAGCCCGTGGGCGTCGACGGTGTAGAAAGTCACGTTGAACCGGTTGGCGGTACTGATGACGGTCCGGTAAGTTTCTTCGAGGCCCTGTGGAACGCTGAAGCCATCGGAGATGTAAAAGACCGACTTTTTTCCGGGCAATCGGTACTGCTCTTTCACGGCATTGAGCAAGCCGATGATAGCGATGCGGCCGGCCTCAGCGGTAGCGGCATGTTGCTCCATCTGCAGCGTGTTCAACATCATCTGGGCCATGGCAAGGCTTGCCTGGCCGCCTGCACCGCTGCCTCCGCCCGGTCCGGAGGCACTGGACAAAGACGATGAGCCGCTTGAAATCTGTTCCTCCGGGGTCTCGCCGGCGGTTGCGGGCCCGACGAGTTGCTGCAGTTGATTCTGAATGCGGCTC
>JAFARV010000598.1 GCA_019245255.1 Acidobacteriaceae bacterium
GGGCGCGATTCGCAATGGGTTGTCAGCGAAGTTCGATTTTTTCGCGGGCCGCAGCGCGTGCGAGTGGGCGGGCCGTTCGACTTTCGAAGCGCCTGGATGAGCGCTGGAAGGGACAAGGAGTGGGTTTACGTTGACCTCGGTACGCGCTGCACATTCGATCGCGTTGTTTTGAGCTGGATCGCTAAGCCTGCGCAGGCTTCGCTCGAGCTTTCGAATGATGCGAAGACCTGGACGGTTCTGCGCGGCGTGGATAGCGATGAATTAAAGCTCGACAAGCCAGCGACGGCGCGATATGTCCGGATTCTGATGACTGGTGGGCCAGAGCGATACGTGCTTAGCGAGATCGAAGTATGGGGCCGAGGCGGTCTGGCGCCACAAGCCAAGTCACAATCCGCTGCCGGTGCAGATGGGCGGCTGAACCTTGCGGCAGGTGCATGGCGTATCGAGCGGGCCTCGCTTGTGAATGGGGATGGGGTAGCGCTCTCGCAGGCAGGATTCAACGACCAGGATTGGATTCCGGCTACTGTCCCAGGCACGGTGCTGACAAGCTACTTCAATGTTGGCGCGGTTCCGGATCCGAACTTTGGGGACAACATTTTCGCGATTTCCGACTCGTTTTTCTATTCCGATTTCTGGTATCGCGATGAGTTTGTCGCCCCACAGGTCCGCAGCGGCAGGCGTCTCTGGCTGAACTTCAGCGGTGTGAACTGGAAGGCCGATGTTTTCTTGAATGGCCAAAAAATCGGCCGGATTGAAGGGGGATTTGAGCGCGGACGGTTCGATGTGACTCAGGTCATCCGGCCAGGCGAGAAGAACGCACTGGCAGTACGCGTCGAGAAAAATGCCACACCCGGGACGGTTCGCGAGAAAACGTGGGATTCGCCGGACAAGAACGGTGGTGCGTTAGGTGCGGACAATCCGACCTATCATGCGTCGATTGGCTGGGACTGGATTCCGACGATTCGCGGACGCAACACGGGAATCTGGGGCCCGGTCTTTCTGGATCAAAGCGGGGCGGCGACCATCGACAACCCCTTCGTGTCGAGTTCGTTAAGACCCGATGGCGCGGATGTCGTTATCGCAACGACGATTACAAACCACGGAAACCAGGCTTTGATGGGCGTGCTGAAGGGGCGCTTTGGCGAGAGCAAGTTTCAGCAGGCCGTCTCAATCGATGCGAATTCTGCGAAGGAGGTGGTACTCGCCCCTCTTCATTTGCAGAATCCGAAGCTGTGGTGGCCGGCAGGGTATGGCGATCCTAACCTTTATCCGGTGGAATTGGAGTTTGTGGCGGCAGACGGCGCAGTTTCCGATGTAAAGAGATTCGAATCGGGAGTCCGCCAGTTTAGGTACGCGATTGAAAACGGCGCATTGAAGATGTGGATCAACGGCCGGCGCTTCATTCCGCATGGAGGCAACTGGGGATTCTCGGAGGCGATGCTGCGCTATCGCGGCCGCGAATACGATGCCGCGATGCGATACCACGCAGATATGCACCTCAATATGGTTCGTAACTGGGTAGGGCAGATCGGGGACGATGCTTTCTACGATGCTGCCGACCGCCACGGGATTGTTGTGTGGCAGGACTTCTGGCTGGCAAATCCCTGGGACGGGCCGGATCCGGACGACGAAACGATGTTCATGCGTAATGCGCGAGATACAATTCTGCGGATCCGAAACCATCCTTCAATCGGGCTTTATTGTGGGCGCAATGAAGGGTATCCGCCGGAGCGGCTGGAGCAAGATTTCCGGAAGACACTTGCAGAGCTGCATCCAGGAATCCAGTACATCCCGAGCTCAGCCGATGAGGTCGTGAGCGGACATGGTCCTTACCAGGCGATGCCGATCGACTTTTATTTCCGGGAACGCGCCACGGCCAAAATGCACAGCGAGCTCGGGATGCCGAACATCATGACCATGGACAGTGTGCGGCAGACGATGCCGGAGGATGCGATTTGGCCGCAGGGCCGTATGTGGGGATTACACGATTTTTCATTGCATGGGGCGCAAGGCGGAGAGTCGTTTATTCAACGAATCGATCGTAGTTATGGAGGAGCAAATTCGGCCGCGGACTGGATTGAACTCGCGCAATTCGTGAATTACAACGGCTACCGGGCGATGTATGAGGCGCAGAGCAAGAACCGCATGGGACTGCTGATCTGGATGAGTCATCCGACATGGCCGTCCTTCGTATGGCAGACTTACGATTACTTCCTGGAACCGACTGCGGGTTACTTCGGGACGAAAAAGGGATCTGAGCCGCTGCACATACAGTGGAACCCGCTGACGGATGAGGTCGAAGTTGTCAATTACAGTGCGGGCAAAGTGGATGGACTTACTGCCACGGCTGAGATCTTCAACATGGATGGCGGCATGAAGTGGAACAAAAGCGCGAGTGTAGATAGCACTGAAGACAGCCTGCAAACACCAATGAAACTCGAATTTCCTGCCGGACTCAGCCCGGTGCACTTTATACGACTGCGCCTGACGCGCGACCACGATGTGGTGTCCGACAACTTTTACTGGCGCGCGACCGAACAGGACAATTTCAGTGCGCTTCGAGCGATGCCGAAGGCGAAGGTTCGGATCGGCGCAGCTTCGACTGAGGCACTGGGCTCCGTTCAGCGCCTCACCGCGGAATTGGTGAACAATTCGAACGTGCCCGCCTTGATGGTACGGGTGAAAGTGGTACGCGAAAAATCGCGCGACCGCATCCTTCCGGCAATATATAGCGACAACTATGTTGCGCTGATGCCCGGCGAGCACCGGACAGTGCAGGTGGATATCACTACGAGAGATACTCGCGGAGAAGCGCCGGAGTTGACTCTCGACGGATTCAACTTAGAGCCGTAGGCATAAACTGGGAGCGTGAAACGTCGCGATTTCGTTCGAATGGCGGCGCTACCGGCATTCGCCTCCTTTTTGCCAGCCGAGTCGTTCGACTACCCTTGGAAGCTCGGCGTCATCACCGATGAGGCGGACTCGAGCCTTCCTCGGGTGCTGCGCGATTTCTACCCGAAGTACAGCCTGAAATGGGTGGAGATTCGCAATATCAAGCTCGGCGGCGCAAGCCGGTATGTATACAAGGATGCGACTTCGGGCCAACTGGCGGAAATCCGCAAGCAGTTGGACGACGCTGGTGTGAAGCTTTCGGTGCTCGACACCGCTGTCTATAAAATCGCGCTACCGGGCACAACACCCGTTGGCGAGAATGCCTCGGATCTTAATCCAGGCGAAGGCGAGTATCACCGGCAGCTCGACGAGCTGAAAAAAGGCGCGGATGCGGCGCATGCGCTGGGAACGGATCGTCTGCGGGTTTTCACTTTTAAGCGCGTTGCCGATCCGAAGGCGGTATTCGGGCGCATTGTCGAGAACCTGAACAAAGCGCTCGAGGTGGCCAAGGCGGCCGAGGTTACTCTTTTGGTCGAAAACGAATTCGACTGCAATGTCGCGACTGGAACGGAGACCGCCAGGCTCTTCGAAGCGATCGCCGACCGGCGCTTGATGCACAACTGGGATCCGGGCAATTGCTACGAGGCGGGCGAGCAGCCGTTTCCCCAGGCGTGGGATCAACTCGATCACTCACGCATCTTGCACATGCATCTAAAGGATGCGAAGGGCAAGAACTGGATGCCGATC
>JAFARV010000635.1 GCA_019245255.1 Acidobacteriaceae bacterium
CGGATTGACCTAAGCCGGTCTGAGAAAAACCACTTATAGCTAGCAGTGCAACAACGATAGTTTTCATATTTAACCCTTGATCACGGCCATGGGCCGCAGACGAGCCACTTTCTTCGCGAGTCCTGCATTATGGACGACTTCAATCACTTCATCTACATCCTTGTAGGCTTCGGGGAGCTCCTCGAGGATACCGTCGCGCGACTCACTGCGAACCAAAATTCCGATCTCCTCCAGTTTGCGCTGCTCGTCGCGCGAGTTTTTGCCCTTCTTCACCGCGGTCCTACTTAGAAGCCTTCCGGCTCCGTGACAAACGCTACCAAAAGTTTCCTCCATCGCGCGCGGTTCGCCCACCAGAACCCATGATGCCGTACCCATGCTTCCGGGTACAAATACCGGCTGCCCAACGTGCCGATATTGGTCAGGAATCTCGGCATTACCGGGCGCGAAGGCCCGTGTGGCGCCCTTACGGTGAACTAACAGCTGATGTCTGCGACCGTCAATCTCATATACCTCGCGTTTCGCTATGTTGTGGCAGACATCGTAAATCAAATCCAGACGTGTATCAGCGCCAAAGACTTTCCGGAACGAGTCGCGGAGAAAATGGAGAATGGCCTGCCGATTCGCCCAGGCAAAGTTTGCCGCGGCTGCCATTGCGCCAAGATACGACCGACCCTCCTCCGATTGGGAGGGAGCACAAGCTAACTGCCGGTCTGGGAGAACGATACCGTACTTAGGCATTACGTCATTCATCAGCGCAACATAGTCCGTGCAAACCTGATGTCCCAAACCGCGGGAACCGGAATGGATCAGTATCACCACATCGCCGGAACTCATGCCCATGGCCGCAGCTGCGGTTGCGTGGTGTATCTGTTCGACATACTGAACCTCGAGAAAGTGATTACCGCTTCCGAGCGTTCCGATTTGAGGCTCCCCGCGTTCTTTGGCACGATCAGATACCTTTTCCGGGAGGGCATGCGCCAATGCGCCTCCGGCTTCGGCAAACTCCGCATCACGAGGTTCTCCATAACCTTCGTCCACCATCCAGCGGGCACCTTGACGGAGCACTCGCTCCAGGTTCTTACGCCCGATCTTGAGCCGCCCGTCTGTTCCAGCACCGCAGGGTACGTCGCGAAAAATCTGATCGATCAGTTTCTTCAAGTTGGGGCGAACATCCGATTGCTTCAGGTTAGACCGGACCAGGCGGACACCGCAGTTAATGTCGAAGCCGACTCCCCCGGGCGAAACGACACCTTCCGTGTAATCGGTTGCCGCCACTCCACCAATCGGAAATCCGTAGCCCTGGTGAATATCCGGCATGGCGAGACTTGGCCCCAAGATACCTGGGAGGGTAGCTACATTCATTGCCTGAACTAAGGATTGATCGCGCCGAATCTGGTTAATGAGGCGTTCGCTTGCGTACACTATTACGTCAGTTCGCATGTCCGGACGCACGTTGCGTGCAATCCGGCACCGGTACGCATCTACCTGTTGCAGCTCTATCTCCATAGCTTAGACATCTACATAGACCTCTGCCGTCCACTTACTGTCTTCATTGGCGATCCGAAGCTGATGGTAAGTGACACCCTTGACGACGACACCAGATCCGTGCCGGCCGGAAGACCTTGGTTCGCCCGCCGCCGTAGCGCGTATCTCATGATCATCCGGAAATCCGACGTGGAAATTGTGCAATGCGAGGCGCCTTGAGTCGACCCAATACAGAACCTCATTGAGCCAGTTAACAAGCAACGAGGCAAGATCTCGCCCCGATGCACGCAGTTCGATTTGCTGAGAATCTATGATGTTTGTTGGATCGAGAATAAGAGAGACTAATGCCACGGCCGAGGTTGCGAATAAAGCTTCAAGTGAGCCGGCGGTCGCCCGGAATCCGATATCGGCCGGGTGGTCCAACAGTTCAAAATGAGAATCTGCGCTCATTTACACTGAGCAACACCGCCTTTTTACTCATTATGCGCGCACTGGTCCAAAGAGTATCCGAAGCGAATGTGACAGTCTCGGGGCAGGTAATAGGAGAAATTGGTGTGGGCCTGGTGGTTTTTGTCGGGATTGGACGTAACGACAAACGTGATGAGGCAGAGTATTTGGCCCAAAGAATAGCTCGGTTGCGAGTATTCCCGGATCAGGACGGGAAGATGAACCGCAGCCTGTTGGAGATCGGAGGAGGCATGCTGATCGTATCGCAATTTACACTTTACGGGGACACTAAGAAGGGAAACCGGCCCTCATACACGGCGGCTGCTATCCCGGAAGTCGCCAAAGATGTATACAATTTCTTCATAAATGCCTGCAGACAAACCGGACTGTTGGTCGCGACGGGGGAGTTTCAGGCGAATATGCAGGTGCGGTTGATCAACGACGGACCTGTAACTTTACTGTTGTCTACCGAATCTTAGTGCAGAGAAATAGTAAAACAAACGATTTCGTGTTACTAACTAAATATACCTATGCCAAGAACATCCGCACCCGCGAATAGAGAGATTCTCGAAGCGGCTCTCCATGGTCTCGAAACGCAGAGACAGAAGCTCGAGGAGCAGATTTCTCAGGTCCGTTCGCTCCTGGGACGTCGAGCGGGAAGACCCGCGAAGACTGCCGAATCGTCTTCTTCGGCGGGACGCGCGACAGGATCTCCTAGAAAGAGGCGTACACTGAGCGCAGAGGCTCGCAAGAGAATCGCGGCCGCGCAAAAGAAGAGGTGGGCAGCGTTTCGTAAGAGCAACGCCTGAGTTTCTCTCGGGCGGCAAGATGATCCTGGGGATTGGCGTCGACCTCGCCGAAGTCCCGCGCATTCGGAGAAGCATCGAGCAGTATGGAACCCGGTTCTTAAACCGCGTCTTTACGCCTGCCGAGATTGCCTATGCATCCAGTAAGGCGAACGCGGCGGAGAGATTCGCGGCGCGCTTCGCTGCCAAAGAGGCCTCGATGAAGGCAATCGGAACCGGCTGGAGCCGAGGTGTTCACTGGACGGATTTCGAGGTCAGCAACCAGGCAGGCGGGAGGCCGTTACTGCTTCTCCATGGCGTCGCGCGCACAATCGCCGACGGGTTGGGCGTGCTAAGAACTTCGATCTCGCTTACTCACACCGCCAGCATCGCATTCGCGATAGTTATTCTTGAAGACGGCGGACATTAACCGAATTCTTTGGTAGCGCTGTATTCAGCGCGATGAGGTATAAGCTACCGCGGCGCAGTTCCAGTGACCGGCGCGGGCCGCAGTTGTGCTTCTTCGAGCCTCTTGGCCTCCTGGTAGGTGAATATCATGCGGTGAATGACCGTGATGTTCCCAAGAACCGCTAAAACCCAAAGCACCGGCGCCATCCGGTCAAATAGCGCCCCAATGATGACAAGAACGATGCGCTCCGGCCGCTCCAGAAACCCCACCTTGCAAGTCGGAATGATGTTCTCCGCCCGCGTTCTGGTGTAGCTGATCATTACGGAAGCAGTCATGACAACAGCCGTAAGTACAACGTAAGACGGCCGGTTAATCGTGCCGTAGTAGACCAGGAGACCAACCAGCAAGCCTAAATCGGAGTAGCGGTCCAGTACTGAATCGAAGAACGCTCCGAAGCGCGTGACGCGGTTTGTCTCGCGAGCCACCCTCCCATCGACCATGTCAAATAGTCCGGCAAAGATAATGACGCAACCCGCCGTTCGAAACTGACCGAACGCGAGAAACGCGGCCGCGATCATATTGACCACTAAGCCCAGAAACGTAAGTACATTCGGGTTGATCTTCGAGAGCGCAAGTGCCCGAACAATCAGCCGGATGAGCTTGTTTGCGCCAATCCCGATCGCCCGAGTGTAAGTCATCCGCGCTCCTTCACGATCATAGATCGTGCATGGTGGTTAATTTGAGGATCTCCATCTCCCGAACACCTCCCGGGATCTGGATTTTGACTGTATCGCCGACACGCTTGCCTAAGAGACCTCGGCCTATGGGAGAACTGGTCGAGATTTTACCGTTTGCGACGTCGGCTTCCTCGCTAGTGACCAGATTATAGGTTTGTTCCTCATCTTTACCGACGTCCAGAACGGTTACCTGGGAGCCCAAACCGACCCGGTCGCGCGGGATCTTCGAGAGGTCTATCATTGAGAACTCACGAAGACGGGCCTGGAGGTGCCCCAAGCGTGCGTTTACATACCCCTGCCGCTCCTTGGCGGCATGATACTCCGCGTTCTCACTGAGGTCGCCATGCGCACGCGCCTTGAGGATCTCTTTCGGCAATTCGTTACGCAGCTCGTACTCGAGTGCCGCAATCTCCTCCTGAAGCTTCTTCTTCAAATCCTCCATGCGCTTACTCCATTATATGGAACCACTTATGATCGGAAAGCCCAGCCGGCACCGGGGTTGCTCGACACGAGATAAGTCAAATTGTTACAATCACCTATAGAGGATTCGACACAGCCATGGCCAGCAAACCGGCGTTCGCCCAGGGTGCGCAAGTGGAGCACACAAAATTCGGTCTCGGTTCGGTGCTTTCATGCACTGACGATTACATCGTAATTAAATTCGACGACCATGGCGAGAAGAAGTTTGTCACTTCTATCGTTCTCCCGGCGCTGAAGAAGAGCGATCGTCAGCCGCCAGCTGAGAAGAAGCGGGCTACCCGGAAGAAGGCCGCTCCTGCCCCGGCGACCTCAGGCGCAGCGGGCTGACAGGCATGAAAGTCGGCGTAGTCGTCTTCCCTGGAAGTAACTGCGACCACGACGCCTGGTATGCGATCTCTGAAAACCTGCAGGAAACCGCTGAATTTATCTGGCATGATTCCCGATCGCTCGGCAATGTGGATGCCGTAATTCTCCCGGGCGGATTTTCGTACGGCGACTATCTTCGTTGCGGTGCTATCGCTAAGTTCTCGCCGGTGATGGATGCTGTGAAGCGTTTCGCGAAAGACGGCGGTCCCGTTCTTGGGCTTTGCAACGGTTTCCAGATACTTACGGAGGCGGGCCTCCTACCGGGCGCGCTAGTCCGAAATCGCGAACTAAAGTACGTTTGCCGGACTATCCGACTGGAAGTGGTCAGTGCAGACACGCCGTTTACTCACCAGGCCCGAAAGGGACAGATCCTCAGAATCCCGGTGGCGCACGGCGAGGGCTGCTATGTTGCTGACGAATATACGCTAGACGCATTAGAGCGCGAAGATCAAGTCGTATTCCGTTACCTGGATAATTGCAACGGATCGATGCGTGATATTGCCGGCATCGTCAACGCCGAACGCAATGTAATGGGTATGATGCCGCATCCGGAGCGAGCTTCCGATCGCCTGATGGGGAATACGGACGGGCTTGTAATTCTTAGTTCTCTACTTACTGCGCCCTCCCTGGTTCGAACCACACGATCATGAGCCGGATCACGCCTGAAGTGATCGCAGCGCATCAGTTGACTCCATCCGAGTACGAAAAGATCGTCAGCTTACTCGGGCGTGAGCCTTCGTTTACCGAATTGGGGATCTTCAGTGTTATGTGGAGCGAACACTGTTCATATAAGAGCACGCGCATCCACCTGAAGAAACTCCCAACCGAAGGCAGGTATGTCCTCCAGGGTCCAGGTGAGAACGCCGGCATTATCGACATCGGCGATGGTTATGCCATAGCTTTCAAGATCGAATCGCATAATCATCCGAGCTTCATCGAGCCATTTCAGGGGGCCGCAACAGGTGTCGGTGGCATTTTACGGGACATTTTCACCATGGGCGCGTTGCCCATTGCGGTGCTGGACTCTATTCGCTTCGGGAGACTGGATGATCCAAATGCAGGCGAGAGAAACCGGCGCATTCTGCAGGGCGTGGTTTCAGGAATCGGTCATTACGGAAACTGCTTCGGCGTGCCGACTGTTGGCGGCGAGTGCGTTTTTGAGGAGAGCTACGATGGCAATCCTTTAGTCAACGTGTTCGCGCTGGGCGTTTTTCGTCACGATGAAATCTTTTATGGACGGGCAACGGGCGTAGGTAACCCGGTCATCTATGTAGGAGCCAAGACCGGTCGCGACGGAATCCACGGTGCGTCTATGGCCTCGGCGGAATTCACGGAGGAGTCGAAGCAAAAGCGCCCGAACGTGCAGGTCGGCGATCCGTTTGTGGAAAAGCTGCTGCTGGAGGCGTGCCTGGAAGCTATGAGAACGGGAGCAGTTGTCGGCATCCAGGACATGGGAGCGGCGGGATTAACATCCTCGAGTTGCGAGATGGGCAGCCGGGCTGGAACCGGAATCGACATCGACCTCGATCGCGTACCGCAGCGCGAATCCGGCATGAGCGCATACGAAATGATGCTCTCGGAATCGCAGGAACGGATGCTCCTGGTAGCGCAAAGAGGCCGCGAACGCGAGATTATAGACGTGTTCAGAAAGTGGGGACTCGACGCTGTCGAGATCGGAACAGTTACCGCCGACGGTATGCTGCGTGTCCGCCATCACGGCAAAATTGCAGCCGAGATCCCGAACCGGGCACTTGCCGACGAAGCCCCGCGGTACGACCGCCCGCATACTACGCCCTTGCGAATGGGGCAGTCGAAACCTCCGGCATTCCAAAGCCAAGATCTAACTACCGATCTGAAGACGCTGCTCGAATCGGGCGACATCTGCTCGAAGCGCTGGATCTACGAACAATACGACTATCAGGTGCGGACAAACACCATTGCCGGGCCGGGCGCCGAGGCGGCGGTGGTCCGAGTCAAGGGGACCAACACATCTCTCGCCATATCGCTCGACGGCAACGGCCGATACTGCGCTCTCGATCCTCGGGAAGGAACCAAACTTATCGTCGCCGAATGCTGCCGCAATCTGTCGACTGTAGGCGCACTCCCAGTCGCGACCACAAACAACCTGAATTTTGGTAACCCCGAGAAGCCGGACATTATGGCG
>JAFARV010000828.1 GCA_019245255.1 Acidobacteriaceae bacterium
ACATTCGTCGAAGGAAATCACTCGGCTAACCGTGCGCTGAAAATGATTGACACGGTGTACCAGGACATCATCGCCCGGTACCCGCAGTACTTCACGTTGGCACTTACAGGGGATGACATTGAAAAAGCTCATCGGGAACACAAAATCGCGGCGCTCATGGGCCTCGAGGGCGGCCACGCGATCGAAAACAGTCCTCGACTGCTGCGCGATTACTACCGCCTGGGAATCCGCTATATGACGCTGACGCACACGAATACAAACGATTGGGCAGACTCGTCTGGCGACATTACTGAAGCGAACGTTTCGCATCATAACGGCCTGACTCCGCTCGGCAAAGACGTCATTCGCGAAATGAACCGGCTCGGGATGATGGTCGACATTTCGCACGTCTCCGACAAAACGTTCTTCGACGCGCTGGCAACCAGCAAAGCGCCTCTCATTGCCTCGCACTCGGACTGCCGGGCGATCTCGAACGTACCGAGGAATATGACGGACGAGATGATAAAAGCGCTCGCAGCGAAAGGTGGCGTTATTCAACTCAGTGTTAACTGTTCGTTCGTGTCGCAGAAATCCGCGGACGCAAACCGAGCGTCGCCCTTGAGCGAACGTTACGCCGAAGTGCGGCGCCTATATAAGAACGATCCGGACCGTCTGCAACAGGAACTCAATGGGCTGGAGCAGGAGGACAAGAAATACCAGATACGGGCCACGCTGGATGATGTCATCGCAAACATCGATCACGTCCGCCAGATCGCTGGGATCGACTCGATCGGGATTGGAACGGACTTTGACGGCGTCATCTGTACGCCGACAGGTCTCGACGACGTTTCAAAATTTCCAAACCTGACGCGAGCGTTGCTCGAAAAGGGCTACACTCCAGGCGAAATCAGGAAGATCTATGGTGAAAATACACTCCGGCTGATGAGGCAGGTGGAAGCCGTCGCGCGTCGTTTGTCGGCGTCACAATCAAATCAAGGACAAACTGCCATGAAAATCGAATTCAAGCGAACCGGCGGGTTCTCCCCCATTACAAATGCCTCGGGAGTGGTTGAGTTCAAAGACGGCTCTGCGCAAGTGATCTCCCCGGCAGCCAGTTATGAACGGTCGCTGACTGCCGAAGAAGCCGCGCATCTCCAATCGATCGCCGCGCCCGGCAAACTGGAATCGGCAACCGCTTCGCCTTCCCATGATCGTTCACGAGACGCGTTCCAATATCAGGTCACCATCACTACAAAGGACGGAAAGCAGCAGACGTTCAATTCGGCTGAGTTGGAGCAGCTATCTCCCGAAGCCAATCAACTGTTTACCTGGGTGCAGAAGGAATCACAGAAGATCCTTGCTCATAAAGCCGGCAATCGTTGAGCCGCGGCGCGATAGACTCCCGAAGCTGTGCTAAAGTCGGCCCAGGATACGAAAAAGCAATGGATCAGCACTCCCGACGTGATTTCCTGAAGACCGGAATTGCCGCTGCGACGGTGGCGGCAACCGGAACTCTATCATTACGTGCTGCGGAACCGGCGACGCAATGGGTGACGCTGGGCAAGTCAGACGTCAAGGTAACCAGGCTTGCATTCGGCACCGGAACGATGAGCGGACGCGTACAGCGCCAGTTGGGCCAGGAGCAATTCACAAAGCTGGTGCGCTACGCGTATGACCGCGGAATTCGTTTCTTCGAGACCGCCGAATCGTATGGTGGCATGCACGAGATGCTAGGTATTGCGCTCAAAGGAATTCCCCGCGACAGCTACCGGCTCATGTCGAAGGTGACTACTCGTGAGGCGGTGGATCCGATGACGAAGATTGACGATCTACGTAAGCTGGCGAACACGGACTACTTTGACGTTATGCTGCTGCATTGGCAGCACGAAGCTTCCTGGCCGACCGATAGCCTCAAGTGGCAGGACGGAATTGAGGAAGCCCAATCGAAAAGGATTGTTATTGGCCGCGGTGCATCGGTACACGGTTTGCCGGCTCTCCGGCAGGTTCCCGAAAACAAGTGGTTGCAGCTCGCGATGATCCGGGTGAACCAAAAGGGCACCGCAATGGATGGCGAGCAGTACAACACCAGCGGGCCCGGCAATGTGACCGAAGTTGTGGAGCACATTAAGCAGACCCGTCAAGCGGGAATGGGCGTTATCAGTATGAAACTGGTGGGCGAGGGCTCGTTTGCGACACGAGAGGACCGGCAGGCTGCTATGCGCTTCGCGTTTAGGCACGCGGGGGTCGATGCCGTCACAGTGGGCTACAAAAATACCAACGAAATCGACGAGGCGATCGACAACATTAAACTGGCGTTCTCATAAACGGCCGGATCAGTGATTTTGCTCTGTCCGATTGCGCCGGGCAGGGAAATGGGCGATTGGCGTCACTCCACAGGTGAGGATGCATGACCCCGTAGCTCACGAAACAGCCAAGCTCTAGCAAGACTCCAGTCCCTGTGCACGCTTTGGACCGAGATGCCGAGGACCTTGGCGATCTCGTCTGCTGTGAGTCCTCCGAAGAAGCGCATTTCGACCACCTGCGCCTGTCTCGGGTCGGACTTTGCCAGAGTCGAGAGTGCCCTGTCGAGTGCAACGATATCGGGATCGATCCCCTGCCGCGGTCCGAATTCCTCGTCCAGCTCAACTTGAGTGCCGTGCGGACGTCTCCTCGCGTAATCAACCAGAATGCGCCGCATAAACCTGGCGCAAACTGCGAAGAAGTGTGCGCGATCGCTCCAGCGTATTTCTCGCAGATTCACCAGGCGGACAAAAGCCTCGTTTACTAGCGCAGTCGCCTGAATCGTGTGTCCCGGACGCTCTTTGCTGAAGCAGCGAAGAGCAATCTCATGCAATTCGGGATACGCCAGCTCCGCGATGCGGGCGGCGGCGGTTTTGTCACCGGCGCTCCAAGCCTGCAAGAGCTTCGTCAAGCGATGTGGCTCGGCGGAAGACAACTGATTTTCCCTTGAGCCGAAGATACCACCAATAACGGAGCACGAAAAATAACTGCCAGCTCGTTAGAAGTTTGGTCGTTGATCTGCGCCTACACGATCGGAAAGTCTCGAGCTTACTAAGGCTCGCATGTTGGTTACAAGTCTAAGGAGAAGAGAAGATATGTTGATCCACGGCGACTACATATATGTCAATGCACAAACCAGAAGGTTGGCCATCACAGCAGCGCTGCTAACTGGGTGGATAATTTCGCCCGCCTCCGCGCAAACGAGTTCGAGTTCCGTCTCGGACAGCGTTGGAGTTAGTTACGCGTCCAGGCTTACAGTAACTCCCAAAGCGCCTTCCCGCATCGCTATGAAAGTGCTTCCTAACGGAAGTTGCGTGCTCCACGCGGAAGGCTCTAATGATTCGGAGCACTCACTTAAACTTTTCGCAGACAGCGAGGGGCAGGTACAGTTTCATGTCCAGCCTCTGAGCCAGTCCGCGGATGTTGCTCGTTTCCAGGTTGATTGTCAGGCCGATGGGCAGTCGGCTCAGTTTCCCCTCGAGTTGCGCGCCGACTGGGCGCCGACTCCAGACATGCCGGCGCCTGCTGTTCCGGACTTGCACTCCACGCATGGCGGCAAAATCCGGCCCGCTCTGACGCCCGACGATGCAGCGCACCTGAGCGCGGAAGAACTGCTGAGAGGTGAGTATCCACCGCGACCCAATCCTCAGCAGGCCCCGGACGCTTATGCAAGCTGGCTTAGGGCCGTTACAAAGCCAGCGACGTTCGTTCCCGCTCGGCTCATGTCGAATGCTGGAATAACCCACACACACAGGCAAGTGACAGCAGGATCTGAAACAAGCTCGAATTGGAGTGGCTTCGAACTGCAAGGACCTCCCTTTTCGTTCGATTCAGTATTTGGGACGTGGAACGTCCCGGCCATCGCGCTCGGGGAACCAGATAAGAGCACGTACTCAGCTTTTTGGATTGGCATAGATGGGGATCCGGCCGCCGACCCATTCTGCTTCATATCCCAAATCTGCGACCTGGTCCAGGAGGGCACGGAGCAGGATATGACAGAAATCTGCTTTTTCGGGGCTTGCTTCGATTTCACGAATTATTACGCCTGGTCAGAATTCCTTCCACAGCAACAAACGGAGCAAGTAATCGGAGGATTTCATGTAAATCCGGGTGACGAGATTTACAGCACGTTCAGCCTGTGCAGCTTCGGTATTTACGGCATCTGCTTCAGTCAGTACAACGGCACGCAGGCATCGTTTGTGATGGAAAATATCAGCCGCTCTGAATACACGCAATTCTATGTCCCGAGGGGCGGAACGTTTGTTAACGCGTCTGAGGCGGAATGGATCATGGAGCGGCCTACCGTCAACGGATCGCTTCCAGATCTCTCGACGTACTTAATCGCTGTTATGAACGGCGCCTACGCCTGCAATACCGGATTCCCAGACTCGGCAAACTGCATGAACTACAACTCGCCGAAAAAGGGGTTCACCAGTCAGAAGATATCGATGTACAACGGAAAAGATCTGCTTTCGTTCCCAATACCGGTCTCGAGCACCGAAATGGAATTCTTTTGGACCAATTGGCACTAAACCCGATCTTTCATCGGCCCAGTTCGCTTGCGATAAAGCCCGGCTTCGGCTGGGCTTTTGCGGCGAACACTGCCCTGACAGGGCCAACCGGGGAAAACAGGCCAGCGCGATCCTGTCACAGTGCGACGTTATCCGATTCGTTTCGCCCGCCTCCAATTCGGAACAAACTCGATAATCTGAAGCGGACTTGGCGCCGTTCCTGCTAATTTCTCGATCGCTCCTGAGCTGGCTCCGGAATTGCTACGATTGCAGCCCGGAGGCTTACTTCAGTGTGTAAACATCACCGCCATTCCATTTTTTGCTTTCTCCCGCCCCATGTGCTCCTGAATCTGGCCCGCAACGGCAGCAAAGAAGAACGCGAATTCGCGTTGCGTGCGATTTCGTTCGACAGCACTCTGCGCAGCGCCCGCACGACGCACACGCTTATGTCCGGCGGACCGAGGAGCGTCACCACTCAACCCTCGGCCATGACATCTGCGCCTAAGCCTCAGCGCCTGATCTTTGACGATCAGAACTCGCAATCCATTCCGGGTACTCTCGTTCGTTCGGAGGGGCAGCCTCCAGTTAACGACAAAGCGGTTAATCAGGCCTACGACGGTTTGGGCGATACTTTTGAGTTCTATCTCGATGTTTATCACCGGAACTCAATCGACAACGCCGGCCTGCCACTCAAAGCCATTGTCCACTTCGGAAGCGACTACGACAATGCGCTCTGGGATGGGCACGAGATGGTCTTTGGCGACGGCGACAACGTGATCTTTAC
This sequence comes from Acidobacteriaceae bacterium, assembly GCA_019245255.1. GTDB lineage: Bacteria > Acidobacteriota > Terriglobia > Bryobacterales > Bryobacteraceae > Bog-105. The sequence goes on from JAFARV010000828.1 coordinate 5,296, forward strand.
CGGATTCACAGGATCTATTGACGTAATAGGCCATGAACTGACGCACGGAGTTACCGGGAGCGAGGCTAACTTGACCTACCAGGGCCAGTCGGGCGCCCTCAATGAGTCGATTTCAGACGCCTTCGGTTCGATAGTCAAGCAATTCACTCTAGGACAAACCGTAGACCAAGCGGACTGGTTGATTGGAGCCGGCATCCTTGCGGCAGGCATACAGGGAGTAGCTCTGCGCTCGATGAAGGCCCCGGGTACCGCGTACGATGACCCGAAACTCGGGAAGGACCCGCAACCGGCCGATATGGGGCATTACGTACACACAGCGGATGACCACGGCGGAGTCCACATCAACTCCGGAATCGGTAATCGCGCGTTTTTCCTCGTCGCGAGCGCGCTCGGTGGCCACTCCTGGGAGAAGGCCGGTCAGATCTGGTACGACACTCTGATAGACCATCGCCTGAAGCCAAACGCGACCTTTGCGACGTTCGCAAATATGACAGTCCTGAACGCCGGCGCCCGGTATGGCGCAAACAGTGTTGAACAAAAGGCAGTGCAGGATGCATGGCAAACCGTTGGCGTACTCGGAGCAAAAACAAAAGCGAGCTTGGCGGCTGCGTAAACAGCGAGACGAGTGAGTACAGCCGCTGAGCTGCCTCACTCGTCTCGATCGAATCTCTTCGCCTCCTGCCAAAGCTCCTCCATACGTTTGAGAGGCGTCGTTGACAATTCACCGCCGGATTTCACCAACTCACGTTCGATGTGAGAAAACCGGCGCCGGAATCGCGCCGTAGTCTTTCGGAGTGCCTGTTCAGGATCGATCTTCAGGAATCGCGCAAAGTTCACGACAGTAAAGAAAAGATCGCCGATCTCATGCTCAATGTGCTCCTGACTTCCACTGTCGCGAGCAGCGGCCAGTTCTCGCGCTTCTTCCTGGAGCTTGTCAAGCACGCCAGCAACGTCCGGCCACTCGAAACCGGCTGCCGCGGCTTTGTTACTGACCTTCTCAGCCTCGACGAGCGCCGGCAGTGAGCGGGGAACGCCGTCCAAAATCGATGCCATTGCGTCGCGACGCTTGTCGCTTTTCTCTTGCTTTTTGATCTGATCCCAACGCTCTTTGACGTCCTCGGCTGTCTGCGCCTTCGCGTCACCAAACACGTGCGGATGGCGGCGTATGAGTTTCGTGTTGATTGCATCGAGCGAATCGGTAATCGTGAACAGATTCTCTTCGGTCGCCATCTCCGCAAAGAACACCGGCTGCAGCAATAGGTCACCAAGCTCCTCGGCCAATTCGGCCCAGTCGCGCCGGTCGATCGCATCGAGAACTTCGTACGTTTCTTCCAAGGTATACGGCTTGATGCTTTCGAAGGTCTGCTTGCGATCCCAGGGACAGCCGCCAGGCGCCCGCAACCGCGCCATAATCCTTACCAATTCCGCGAACTTACTCCCCGCTTCTTCAAAACGGTCCGTCACGCTCCGAGCATAGCGGAACCCGGTATTCGGCCCTCCCATTTTTGCGGGATGCCGAGTTAAAAACCTCCGCACTTGGCAACTGCGGCTTGCGCTGAACCATCTTCACGAGCGGAGGCAGTTATGAAAGCTTTTTTGAGAAAAGCAGCACTTGGGATTTCGACTTTCGTTTTGGCGGCGCCTATGGTTCCCGCTCAAAATGCATATTGGGGAAACGCGGATCGGGGAGCCTACCAAACCGCCTCGTACCGAGATCAACATGATGATGCCCATCGATCCTATCCTGACCGTTACTATTCCAATGATCGCGATCGCCGCGACGGCGATCGGGGCTACGACGATCGTGCCTATTACGGAGACTATGATCGGCATGCTGGAGAAACGGTAGCCATAACCGTC